>WTKG01000093.1 GCA_011524475.1 Demequinaceae bacterium | reverse complement strand
GTTGGGGAGTTTGAGATCCGACAGTGGCGATGGGACGACCAGAAATACTCGACAACCCTGTGTAGGTGGCCCAATAACTCATGAGGTTATCGAGCCATAACAAGCCGTAGACAAGACCTCCAGTGAGGCCTGCTGCCCGGGCGCTAGTGCGCCTGTCTGGCCCGCCAAACAGGTATCCGACGGCAATACCTCCGCCAATAAATCCGATTAAACTTCCGAGCGATGCCAGCCCGCCGGTGAAGTTCCATGCCCCACTCAGGTTGAGGGCGAAGTAGGCAAGCACTCCTGCGCCCGCCATGGTCAGAGTGGAATATAGGGCACGGCGATTCGCAATACCTGCGGTGAGATACGTGATGCCCGCGGCGAAACCTACGCCGAGAACGGCAATCACTACCGGCCCCAGAGAGGGATCGGAGAACCACTCTGTCGCAAGCATGAGGGAGAGCACTGCTCCGGACACGAGCGCCACAGGAGCCCCTGTGATCATTCGTCGCCGCCAGGAGCCTCCCACCGCGGAGCCCGCGACCACCCCTAGTGCTAACGCGATAAGCCCCACCGCAAGAGGAGGGAGTGCAGGGGCCTCAAGAAAGTCGTTAAAGCCGATCGCGCCCCATTGCTTGAGCAACACCGCCACCCAGAAAGAAGGCAATGAGTACATGAGGAAGTTCACGAATGTGACGCCATAATCGAAGCCCGAATATTGGCGAAGCGCAGAAATGATTCCTATCGCCACCCCCAGCACAATTGCCGCAACAGACGAGAAGCCAATGAGTTTGACTGTCTGCCCCACTGCCGTGGAGAGCATTTCGGTGACTTCTTGACCCGTGCGGTAATCGTTGCCTAGATCTCCGGTAACCGCATCGCCCAGCCAATAGGCGTAACGCACCGGGATGGGGACGTCCAGGTTAAGTTCCGCGGTACGAGCCGCGATTAGTTCGTCGCGGTTTTCTTGATTCGAGGCTCGCAGGTCTTCGAGGGGGTCGCCAGCGTTTGCGGCAAGCATAAAGAACAGAAAGGTGGAAGCCAGCAGCACACCAATGGCTGTGACCAGCCGCCGCGCTATGAAACGAGTCATGTATGAAGTCCGTACCGGGAAGGGGTGTGGGGCCGCCGCGCGTGCGACGACCCCACACCAGTGTAGAGAGGTTCCAGCCTAGCTTTCGTCGGCCGGGATCTCCCACTCCCAGTAGTTCCAGAACAGGGTCGGCGAGAGCGGCGACGGGTCAATACCCGTGAGGTCCGCATTGAACACCGTGACGCCCGGGAACTGGAATACGGTGATTCCATAGGCGTCGTTCCACAGTTCTGCATCGATCTCAGCGAGCAGCTCGCGCTGCACGGCCTCGTCGAATTCTCCGGTCAAAGCGTCGTACGCAGCGTCAACCGCGTCGTTCGCATAGGAGTTGAAGTTGACTCCACCGTCGGACCGGAAGATGCTCTCTGCACCAAGCGGCGAGGTGGATGTCGACTGCCATCCGAAGAACCATGCGTCGTACTCAGGCGTACCGAGCAGTGAGCCCCACGAGGGGTTTCCGCCATCGATCAGGTTGAAGCCGGCGGCAGCCAACTGCTCCTGGTAGAGGGCGAACTCGTTGGTACGGCGCGTGTTGTTCGACGCGTACAGCACGTTCACGTCGATCGGAGTCGAAACACCCGCCTGCTCGAGCAGGGCAAGTGCGCCTTCCGCGTCACCTTGGCCATAGGCCTCGGAACCGTTTGCGGCAACAGACTCGTCGTAACCAGGGGCACCCGGCAGGAACACCTGCGACTGCACCCAACCAGCTTCAGGCTGGAGCGGCTGAATGAGACGTTCGATGATCTCGTTCACGTTGACACCCGTGATGAAGGCCTGGCGTACGAGCTTGGCCGTCTCGGGGTCATCGTAGGAACTCGGGTCGAACGGGCCACCGTTGCCGAAGTTGAGGTCAATGTGTTCGTACACAGCCTCTGCGCCGGTCTGGATGACAACACCCTCACCGATCTCTTCTGCAGCAGCAATCACGTCAGTGGTTGCCTGCGGCTTGGTGACATCCACTTCACCGTTGGCGAGCGCCTGTACCGACGCGAGTGCGTCAGGAATCCAGCGCACCGTAATGGTCTGCGTCTTGGTGGCAGGACCAGCGATAAAGTCCTCGCGTGCTGTCAGGGTGATGAATTCATCCTGGACAAAGTCGGTCACGGTGTATGCACCGTTACCCACGAGCAGTTCGAGGTCTTCCTCGGCTGGCATCTCTACCAAGTCGAAGTCGAGGTTCCACACGTTGGCAATCGCCACGAGTGCATCGTGCTCGTTGTTCAGGATTGCGTCACGCACGGCCTGCTTGGCTTCCGCGGGGTCCTCGATACCAAGGGCACGCTTACCAATAACGTGGGCCGGAAGACCGGCGTCAGCCATGTTGAGCTTCCAGTCGATCGAAGGCTCGGTGTAGGTCAGTTCGAAAGAACCGTCCTCGTTGATCACCGGAACTTCAGTCTTGGAAATCGCAGTTCCCGCGACAGCGGAATCAAAGAAGACCGTGTCGGTCTGTGGGGTCACAGCACCCGTCTCTTCGTCCAGAGCAACCGAGTCAACCTCGTTCAAGTAGGCCGACAATCCAGCCCAGTGAAGAAGAAGGTCAGTCGCGTCCACGGCAACGCCGTCAGACCACGTCACGCCTTCTGCGAGGGTGTACTTGACGGTCATGGGGTCCTCAGAAATGAGTTCCATGGTTCCGAACGCAGTGTTATCCACCAAGTTCTGGTCACCGTCGTAGTAGTTGAATCCCTGCTGGGTCATGTACAAGATCACAGCGTTCGACAACGCATTGCCGGACGAGGTGTTCTCATTGAACGAATACAGCGGCTGGTTCCACGCAACAGTGATCGAGGTGTTCTCAATCACGTCGGTCTGCGCGGAGCAGGCTGCGAGGGTCAGCGTGCCGGCAGTTGCGACAGCCAATCCCTTGCTCCAAGCGCCGAGCTTCATACTCGACTCCTTTCCTTGTAGAGCAACGTGCACGTAACACCACCCAAAAGCGTGGCGACGGCGCACACGTAGGTTCGGGGAAGCTCCCCGCGTGAGGCCATCCTAAGGGTGCAGGAATAACACTTTGATAACAGTTTGCTGAATACGTACTTCACACAACAACGTTCTAAGTGTTGAAACGGAACTCCACAACATCACCATCGGCCATCACGTAGTCCTTGCCTTCCATACGGACTTTGCCGCGTGCCTTCGCCTCCGCAAGGGAACCAGCGTCGGAAAGCTCTTCGAACGAGACCACTTCGGCCTTAATGAAACCTTTTTCAAAGTCCGTGTGGATAACGCCTGCGGCTTGAGGGGCAGTCCATCCCTGGCGAATAGTCCATGCCCGTGCCTCTGTAGGCCCTGCCGTCAAATACGTCTGCAACCCCAGGGTGTCGAACCCTACGCGCGCCAACTGATCAAGGCCAGATTCTTTTTGCCCGCTTGCTTCAAGCATCTCGTGTGCCTCGTCTTGAGTTAAGTCCACGAGCTCTGACTCAAACTTCGCGTCAAGAAAAATAGCCTGTGCAGGGGCTACCCGCGCGGCCAGAGCCTCGCGAGTGGCAGTGTCCGCAAGGCCATCTTCGTCAGTGTTGAACACATAGATAAAAGGCTTCGCGGTAAGAAGTGAAAGGTCTCGTAAAGCGTCAAGATCAAGCCCGGCTTCCGCAGCTCCTGCCGACAGCGTGTTGCCTGACTCCAAAATATCTTTGGCTATCAGGCAAGCGTCGAGATAAGCCGGCTCGGCCTTCTTGATTTTCACCTCTTTTTCGAGACGCGAAATAACCTTCTCCAATGTCTGAAGGTCAGCAAGGCCGAGTTCCGTGGCAATAGTGTCCATATCTGACGCAGCGTCTACGCTCCCAGCAACGTGAGTAACGTCTGGATCAGCAAAAACCCGTGTCACCTGGCAAATGGCATCTGCCTCACGGATATGTGCAAGAAATGCGTTACCTAGGCCTTCGCCCTCAGATGCGCCGGCGACAATTCCTGCAATATCGACAAAAGAAACTGTGGCAGGCACTTCTTTCGCGGAAGAAAAAATCTTCGCCAAGACGCCCAGCCGCGGGTCCGGCAAAGGCACCACGCCCACATTGGGTTCAATCGTGGCAAACGGATAGTTTGCTGCGAGAACTTCTGCGCGGGTTAGTGCGTTAAAGAGGGTGGATTTGCCCACATTGGGCAGTCCCACAATTCCAACAGTAAGAGCCACACACGGGAGTGTAGTCGGGAAATATTCGTACAAATTTTCTTCCGGGTGCGAGGCAAAAGTCGTTCCGCTGGCTATTCTGGTGGATGTAGTGTCATCTCACCACGTATCAATATTGGGAGTTTCTGATGGGATCGAGTTCCTCCGCACTAATCGCCTTCGGCCTTGGTGCCCTTGCTATCGCCGCGGCCATGTTTACTGGCGCCTGGACCGGGGAACGTTTTGCTGACCCCATCCCCACCGTGACACAAACGGTAGAACCTCCCGCCGTGGTCGTCACCGAACACCGACTCACCGACGTAGATGCGGCTTCGGCTCCCACCATCACTCTGACTGTGACAGAAGACATCGTGGAGGGCTACAACCTCCGCATAGACACCACTAACTTCACGTGGACGCCTGAAAACGTGAACACTTCCTTTGCGGCTGGCACTGGTCACGCAAATGTGTACGTGGACAGCGTGTTTATCACTCGTGCGTACGGTCCGGACGTCTGGATCGATGCTGGAGGTCCGGGTTCCACCGTCGAGGTGTACTTGGCCGCAAACGACCTCAGTGAATACTCCGTAGGTGGAGTGGCCATCACTGGCTCAGCCGTAATCTCTGCGCCTGCCGCACCCACTGCTACTCCCAGCCCGTAACACAGCGATCGAGCACGGCACCCGTAAGCGGGTCGCCGAATCTTTGTCGCAGTCTCGTGCGAACCTGAGTGCATGACAGAAGCATTCTTTGCGCTGGGAGGCGCCGTTGTCGGTGGAGTCATTGCCTACCTCATTGCGGTCGCACGCTCCTCTAGCCACACGGAAGCCGTCGCTGCCAAACGGGCGGACGCGCGAGAAGCCCGCGTCCGGGAGGAATCTGAGCGACGCATGCAGGACCTCAAGGACCAACACGCTCAGATGCAAAGCCAGTTCAAGGCCCTCAGTGCGGAC
>WTKG01000046.1:2679-5160 GCA_011524475.1 Demequinaceae bacterium | reverse complement strand
CCGATAGAACCAAAGTCCACTTCACCGAGCAGATCCGGCGAACGCAAAGCCGCGGCCGGAACCTCCACCATGATGCCCACTTTGGTGAGACCTTTGGAGCGGGCAGTGGAGGCAAACCACTGCGCTTCTTCGACAGTGCCGACCATGGGAGCCATGACCCACACATCTGCGTCGGTGGCCTGTTCGGCGTTTGCCAGCGCCTCCAACTGAGTGTCAATGAGCTCTGGTAAAGCCTCCGACAGGCGCATACCCCGCACTCCTAGTGCAGGGTTTTCTTCTTCCCCAAGATTGGCGAAGGCCAGCGGTTTGTCTGCCCCTGCATCCAAGGTGCGCACCACCACCCGGCGCGTGCCAAAGGGAGCAAATACCTTGGTGTAAATCTCTGTTTGTTCTTCGACGGTGGGTGCAGTGGAGGCAGACAAGAACACAAATTCCGTACGGAACAGGCCTACCCCTTCCACATCTTGTGGGCCCGCTTCTTCTGCGTCTGCAACCCCACCAATGTTGGCAAGCAACGCCACTGGGTGACCGTCTTTCGTAAGCCCCGGGCCTTCGCAGCCTTCGAGAGCCTTCGCGCGACGCTCAATACGCGCAATCGCCGTGGCAACCGTGTCTTCTGCGGGCTCGATCTCTACCGTTCCTGCTTCGCCATCTACCAGCACCTCCGTGCCAGGCTCCACTTCAAGAATTCCCGCTGCTTGCACCACTGCAGGAATCCCCATCTGGGCGGCAAGAATCGCCGTATGGCTCGTGCGCCCACCAGCGGACGTCACAATTGCCGCCACCAACGAACGATCCAGCACAGCCGTCTCCGCGGGCGCCAAATCGTGCGCCACCACAACGGACGGCTCTGTGAATTCCGGAACTCCCGGAGCCGGAACACCCAAAACTGCTGCGATTGCCCGGTCACCTACGTCCCGCACATCTGTGGAACGTTCGGCAAAGTAGCCACCCAAGGCCGTGAACTGATCTACGAACTCTGCTGTCGCACGGTCGATAGCTGTTGCCGGCCCCTGCCCAGAATTCGCATAGTTCACTGCGTTCTGCAAAAGCGACGGATCTTTGGCGAGCATGACCGTAGCGTTCAAGACTTCTGCACCCTGCTCGTCAGCGCGGGCGGCACGCTTTTCAAGTTCTGCAGCGACATCGGCAAGAGCCTTCTCAATGACTGCTTGGGCTTCGCCCTCTGGAAGCGCCTTCTCGCCTGCAGGAGGACGTGGAGCAGCGCCCGCTCGCACTATCGGGGCGTGCGCAGCACCCGAACTGACACCGATACCAGCAAGAGTCGTGCTCATTGAAATGCCTATGCGTCGTGATCGGTCTCGAGGAATTCCACCAACTGATCCAAAACGGCTTCGGCGCCTTCTGCATCGCTGGAGATCTCCACAACGTCACCACACTTTGCGCCCATGGCCATCACACCCAGCATGCTGTTTGCGGGTACCGGGCTACCGCCCTCTTTGGTAATGGTGACGGGAATTCCGGCGCCATTGACCGCTTCGATGAACAAGGCTGCGGGGCGAGCGTGAAGGCCAACCTTCGATGCGATGGTTGCCGTGCGGGTAGCCATGGTGTCTCCTTTGACGTTACGTACGTTGTGTGTAAGAACCGGCAACTACTTTACTCCTGTGTAGTGGCATTCCAGTCCGGATTGTCGTGAATAGTTACGGATACCGCCTGCACGTCGGCAGGTGCGGGAACTGCACTGCCGGGAAGTGCGACTGCTGCAGAACCCCACCTCACACCGTTGGCGAGTGCTTCAGCGCGGTCCATACCGGTGCTGAGCCCCGCGAGCAGGCCAGCGAGCAGGCAGTCGCCTGCGCCCACGGTGGACAAGGGAGAATCCACCACAGCTGATGCCAGCGTTGCGCCCTTCGCGTCAACGGCAAGGGCTCCGTGCCTGCCTAGGCTCACCACCACGGTCTCAATGCCACCGGCAACGAGGTCCTCTGCGGCTTTCTTCACATCACCCAGGGTGGGGAGTGCGTGACCCACCAGCTCTTCACATTCTTCCAGGTTGGGCTTGATCAGGTCCGGGGCCGCAGCAACCGCTGCAGCAAATGGCGCTCCGGATGCGTCTATCGCCACTTTGACGCCTTCCTTGCGAGCGCGACGCACAACGGTGGCGTAGGTGTCTGGTGGAAGGCCAGGGGGCAAGCTTCCGCACCCCACAATCCATGATGCCTGCGAAAAAAGTTCAGAAAAAGCAGTCAACATCGCCTCGGCATCCGCCGCTGAAGAGGCTCTGCCCGGCTCGTTGATTTTGGTGGTGCGGCCATCCTGTTCCGCAACAGTGATGTTGATACGAATCGCACCTGGCAAATCGACAAAACTATGCGGGACGGACACCTCGTTCAAAAGATCCCCGAACTCCACCGCGCTTGCTCCCGCACCCGGAAGCACCGCGTGCGCATCATGGCCATTCACGTGCAATGCGCGTACCACGTTGACGCCCTTGCCTCCGGCGTCAATGCGCACTCC
>WTKG01000046.1:0-2579 GCA_011524475.1 Demequinaceae bacterium | reverse complement strand
CGTGCAATGCGCGTACCACGTTGACGCCCTTGCCTCCGGCGTCAATGCGCACTCCAGTCACACGATTGACCTCACCGATCTCAAGCATCGACAGCTCTACCGTGCGATCCAAAGACGGATTGGGGGTAAGCGTGACGATCATCGGATTTCCTCCCTCAAGCTTTCACTCGCATACATGGCAACCGTACACACACGAGGCACGTCCATAGGAACCCCGAAGGGACGTATAGGACGTGCCTCGCACTGTGAAACTTTTACGGTTCTACGGTGACCTTGATGGCCTCTCCACGTTCCACGATGCCAAAGGCATCCATGACCCGCTCCAGCGGAATGTGCTCCGTAATGAGGTCCTTGACCGGCACCTTGCCCGACGCAATCATTTCGAGCGCCTGCTTGTTGTGCTTAGGCGCAGATCCGTTTGCACCAAAAATGCGCAACTGGCGGTAGTGCACCAGGTTGGAGTCGCACGTGATCGTGGGCTTGGTCTTCGGCAAACCACCAAAGAACGAGATACGACCGTTGCGGGCAGCCATCTCAATGGCCTGTTCCTGGGCAATGTTGGCCGCCGTCGCAGTGATGATGCAGTCTGCTCCACGCCCGTCAGTGAGTTCACGCACCTTCTCAATGACATCCACTTCAGCGCCGTTAATGATCTCGTCAGGGTTCACAGCATCTGCCGTCATGGCCAGTCGCTCAGCGTTCACATCAATGAGGAACACGCGCCCCGCGCCGTTGGCACGTGCCAAACGAATGTGCATCGCACCAATAGGGCCGGCGCCGAAGACAACAACCGTGTCCCCCTCTTCAATGCCAAGAATGCGCTGAGCGTTGATTGCGCAGGCAAGAGGTTCAGCCGCCGAAGCTTCGTCGTATCCCACACCCTCAGGAATGGGGTTGAGGCCATCTACCTTGAGCACTTCACGCGGAACAATCATGTACTCCGCGAAGCCGCCGTCGTACTGGTATCCCACGGAAGTCTGGTTCTGACAGACCTCCATCCAGTCACGGGAACACTCGTAGCAGTCACCACACGGAACAGCAGCGATGACCTGCACGCGGTCTCCAATGCTCCAGTCCCCTTCGACGTCATCACCAATCTGCACAATCTCGCCAGCTATTTCGTGGCCAGTAATGCGGGGCGGGGAAAGGTTCTGGTGGCCGTTGTAGCGAATCTTGACGTCCGTTCCACACGTAGAACAGTTGTGTACGCGGAGCTTGATTTCACCAGGGCCAGCTTCAGGCTCAGGTACATCCTCAATCCGCAGATCCTCGGGCGCGTAGAAGCGGAGTGCTTTCACGATCAATCCTTCTGTTGATGGGGTTAGACACGCGTGAAGCCACACAGCCTCACGGACGACTTTATGGAGTGGGGTCTTCGCTCACGCCTTCGTTTTGCTCACCCTGGTCTGTAGCAGAAGTGTCCTCTTCAACGCTCGCCACCTCTTCCTCCTGGGGAGCAAGCAACGACAGTACGTCTTCTACAGCGGAAGCATTACGAAGCTTCTCTGCTGACTCAGGAACCATGAGCACTTGCGCAAGTGAGGCAAGCACCTCTACGTGCTCTTCGGAAGCAGAGGCGATGGGAATGCACGCATACACAATGTTGCCGCCACCCCAGTCCACACCTTCAGGGAACTGTAGGTAGGCGATACGTGCTTCGTTAATGAACTCGCGGGATTCATTGGTCCCGTGTGGAATCGCCACACCTTCACCTAGATAGGTGGATACGGATTCTTCCCGTTCAAAGATTGCATCAGCGTAGGGAGGCTCTGCTGCGCCGATTTCGACGAGCACCTCACCTGACTGACGGAGAGCGTCCGCCTTGTCCTCGGCTACGAGGCCAAGACGAACGCCCTCCTGGGTCAGAACTGCCATCGGTTTAGGACTCGAGATCCGTGCCGTTGACAATTGCCTGCTCCACCTTGGTGAAGGCAGGATCCCCGAGGAACATGTCGAACGGGACGATTACAGCCGTGGGGGCTGTCATCTTCGCGCGTTCAGACAAACCGCGGTGAGTCAACACCACCGTCGCCTCAGCGTCGGTGAGCTGGTCTACGGACACATGGACCACGTTGATGCCGTGCGAGGAAAGCTTCGACCGCAAGGTGGAAGCAACCATCGCGCTAGAGCCCATACCTGCATCGCAGGCAATGATGAGCTGTTTGACATCAGATCCGTTAATCGTTGGCATTTTCTTCTTTCCCTAGTTTGTTTTTCGCTTTCACACGAAAGTATTGGCCTTAGGCCGATACCTCATCTTCAGCGTCTGCGGACTTGTCAGTCTTAAGCAGAAGCATCGAGATCACGAACGACGCAGCAGCGGCGAACGCAACCTGAGCAATCATTGCCACAAAGCCGTCACGCGGGGTAACAGCGATGTACGCGAAGATTGATCCAGGCGACGGAGGACCAACGAGTCCACCACCGAAGATGACACCGGTGAGGATGCCAGTTGCACCACCAACGATCATCGCAGCAATCATCTTGGGCTTCATGAGAACGTACGGGAAGTAGATCTCGTGAATACCACCGAAGAAGTGGATGATGATGGCACCAGGGGCGGAACCCTTGGCGACACG
>WTKG01000090.1 GCA_011524475.1 Demequinaceae bacterium | reverse complement strand
TGTGGGATTGGGCCACCCAGCCGTTCAACTCCGTGATCATCACGTTCGTGTTCGTGTCGCTCTATTTGGTGCGAGACGACTTCATTGACCCCGACATACGCGCTCTCGGCGAAGGCAACGAGCTATACGACGCAGCATTGGCGCATCTCGATACCCAGATGGGCGTCGCCGTGTTCATTGCCGGCTTTGCCGTTGCCATCCTCGCCCCCGTGATTGGTCAGCGCGCAGACGCAGGTGGCAAACGCAAAAAATGGCTCGCCGCCAGCACCATCATCATGACCCTCACCATGTTCGGGTTGTTCTTTGTGGAAGCAGACCCGCGCTACTTCTGGCTGGGTGCAGGCCTCATTGCCGTGGGCGCCCTGTTCAACGAGATCGGGGGCGTGAACTACAACGCCATGCTCGCGCAGGTCTCCACCCCTCGCACGTATGGTCGGGTGTCTGGCCTCGGGTGGGGACTGGGGTACATCGGCGGCATCGTGGCTCTGATCGTGGTCGTCTTTTTGGACCTCAACTCGTGGTTTGGGCTGGATACCTCTAACGGCATGGCCTTCCGATTGATTGGCGTGGGCGCAGCGGTGTGGACTCTTGTGTTTGCGTGGCCAGTATTTGCGTACGTTCCGGAGGTAGAAGGCAACAAAAAACGTGCGAGCGTGAGCCTGCTCGACAGCTACGAGATTTTGTGGAAGGACATCCAAAAACTCTGGGATAAGTCCCGCACCACCGTATGGTTCCTCATCTCCAGCGCCATTTACCGCGACGGGCTCCAAGGAATATTCGTATTCGGTGCAGTCATCGCCGCCAAATTATTCGGTTTCTCGGATTCAGAAGTCATCATGTTCGGTATTGCCGCCAACCTTATTGCCGGGGTGTCCACCATTGCCTCCGGTGCCCTTGACGACAAATTCGGGCCGCGCGCGTTGGTGATTTTCTCGCTGGTAGGCGTGCTCGTCTCTGGAGGAATCGTGGCCGGAATGGCCGATTCTGGCCCGATGGTGTTCTGGATCGCCGGCTTGGCTCTCACCGCCTTTATTGGCCCGGCGCAGTCTGCGTCGCGTTCGTTCTTGGCTCGCGTGGCACCGAAGGGGCAGGAATCGGAACTCTTTGGTCTGTACGCAACCTCCGGCCGGGCGGCGTCCTTCCTTGCGCCCGGAGCGTGGGCGTTAGCGATTGGCCTGTCCGGCACTCAGGTGTGGGGAATCGTTGCCGTGTTGGTGATTGTGGCAGCAGGGCTGGCCTTGCTGATCGCCACAGTGGAAGACAAGCGATAACTCGGGAACTCACTGGTGGTCTACCTGTCATAGGGTCGTGCCATGGCCATCACCCGGATGCGTACACACGCGTCCCTGGCGAATCTCGCCGATGAATTTGCGACCATCCGCTCCAATGCTGGAATCACAGACGGCTACTCTCAAGAAGCCTTCTTCGAAGCCGAAGCAGGTGGCGCAGACAAAGACCCAGGCCACATCCGCGATCACCGTAGCGATCTCACGGATATCCCCTTCGTCACCATTGACCCTCCCGGAGCCAAAGACCTCGATCAGGCAGTCGCCATCGAGGATCGCGGCGATGGGTGGCTCGTGCGTTACGCAATTGCGGACGTCGGCGCCCACGTTGTTCCTGGCGGAGCAATAGACCGTGACTCTCGTGAACGCGTAGAAACCGTCTACGGCCCCGATACCCGCATCGGCCTGCACCCTCCTGCACTAGCCGAAGGCTACGGCTCACTTCTTGCCGGACAGCGGCGCAAAGCTGTGGTGTGGACCATGGCCGTCCAGGGGGACGGCACGCTCGACAACGTGGAGATTGAGCGTTCCTGGGTGCAAAGCCGGGCTCAATACACGTACACCGAACTCAGCGAAGCTCCGCCTGACGAAGCAACGGATCTCTTGGCACGTATGCGTCACCTCGGGGATGCCCGCCGCGCCCTCGCGAAAAGCAGGGGAGCGGTCACGCTTCCCAAACCCAGCCAAGAGGTGGTGGTCCGTGACGGCCTGGTGACCTTGGAGTTCCAGTCCCCGCTGCCGCTCGAGGACGACAACGCTCACATTTCGTTATTGACCGGTGAAGCCGCTGCCGCCGTGATGCTGGACGGCGGATCAGGAATTTTGCGCACCATGCCGCCGGCGAGCAAAGCAAGTGTGCGCCGTTTACGTCATCAAGCCGCGGCACTCGGAGTGCAGTGGCGAAAGTCGGATTCTTACTTCGACGTGGTGCATTCCCTAGACCACAACGCTCCAGGCACCCCCGCGTTTTTAGCCTCAGCCATCAAACTGTTTCGCGGAGCACGGTGGGAAGCCTTCGTGGACGGCACCGAGTTTTCTCGCCCTGAATCCCTCACTCACGGCGCCCTCGCAGTGCCCTACGCCCACGTCACGGCACCGTTGCGCCGGCTCGTCGACAGATACGCAACAGAATTTTGTCTTGCCCACGCACATGGACGCGAAGTGCCGCAATGGGCTCGTGAGGCAGTGCCATGGATAGGCCAAACGATGGCCCACGGGGTACGCGTCAACGCGCGGGCTGAACGCGCAAGCGTGGATGCCATCGAAGCCGCCATGTTGCAGGGGCGTGAAGGCGAACAGTTCCAGGGTGTGGGAATTGATGACCGAACGGTGCAAATCGCATCACCGGCCATCGTGGCACGGTGCAAAGGGGGAGTGGACGAGGGCGAAATTCAGACAATCGTGCTGGAAAGCGCCCGGCCACTGGAAGGGCCAATTTTCCGCGTCGCCACACCCGAGGCGGCACCCTCGCCCGACTCTTCCACACAGAAATAATCCCGTGACGGGCGGCACTTCGCGACCAACGGTGATGTTCGTGTGCGTACACAATGCGGGACGAAGCCAGATGGCTGCAGGTTTTGTGCGTTTCCTCGCGGGGGATCGCGTGGAGGTGCTTTCGGCAGGCTCTGAGCCTGCCTCGCACGTGAATCCCGTCGCCGTGACCGTCATGGCAGAAGTAGGCATTGATATTCACGGCTTCACTCCGCGCATCCTCGAGACAAAAGATGTGGCTACATCTGATGTGGTCATCACTATGGGGTGCGGGGATGCGTGCCCGGTGTTCCCGGGCATTCGCTACGAAGATTGGGTGCTCGAAGACCCCGCTGGTCAAGGTATCGCGCAAGTGCGGATCATTCGGGACCAGATCCGCACACGTGTGGGCACTCTTTTGGAATCACTGGATATTCCCGTGTCCTCGTGACGTCAGAGACACTCAGCAAACTCTCAGTAACGACAGATACGCTCGCTTCACATGTCCACTGAAGATCACATATCCATTGAAGAAAAGGGCGTCACACATGTTTGGTGAACAGCGGCATCACACACACGTCTGGCTCGCAGCGATCCCCGCTCTCGCCATAACTCTTGCGGGGTGCTCCACACCTGCCACCGAGGCGAGTGTCTCCACGAGCGCCACCCACTCTCACGGCGAGGGCGCGCATACGCATGACGCGGCCGCCCTCCCCGTTGTGGAAGATTTCCCCACCACGGTGACCTGGGACGACGCCCGTGTGGCCGCACTCCAGGCATACGCCGATACGAACGAGAACGTGACTATCACCGTTGACGGCGAGACAATCTCGATCACCGGTAACGGCATTCCTGACCACGAGACAGGCACCTTCCCCAACAGTGGCAACCCCAACGCCATCTCTGCGCAAGATGTTGCTGTCACGCTTGCGAGAACAGCCACCTATGTCGGTGAACCCACCTCTATCAAAGTGTTTGGCATCTCCCTTGGCGGAGTTCCCTTTGACCCCGGCACAGCGGAGCGCGACCCCTCCACGGGAACTCCTATCGAAGCATTCAACAGCGGGGTATTTAACGCGGGGGAAGACTTCAACAACGCTCACGTGCAACCTGACGGCACGTATCACTATCACGGCATCCCCACCTCCCTTGCGGATTTAGGCGGCGCCACGCATGGCACCCTCGTGGGGTTCGCGGCAGACGGTTTTCCCGTCTACACACTCTTCGGCTACGACGTGCCTGGAGACGCGAATTCGGCTGTGCGGGCGCTGAGTTCCAGTTGGCAGTTGCGTGATGGCGAGCGGGCGGCCGGAGAGCCGGAAGGCGCCTACAACGGTGACTACACCTCCGACTTTGTGTTTGTCGAAGGGTCTGGCGACCTGGATGAGTGCAATGGCCTGTTTACTGTGACCCCGGATTTCCCGGAGGGAACATACGCCTATTTCATTACCGATGACTTCCCTTATATTCCTCGTTGCGTGATGGGCCAGATCACGATGGAGGGAGTGCTCACCCAAGGAGGCCCTGCAGGCGGCCCTTCAGGTGGCGACATGTCTGAGCGTCCGCGCCCCGACGAACGCCCTCCGGGCGCGCCAGCTCCCTAAGGAGGCATCTCACCGCCTAGACTTTCGCCATGCGCGCATTCGCTGGTGGTTGTGTGATGGCTCTCACCCTTGCCGCGTGCGGATTTGGGGGTGAAGGCGCGTCACCGGCAAGCCCGTCGCCCTCGGTGGTAGAGGATTCTCAGGTTTTTGACGTGGACTCTTTACGTGCAGCGTTGGGAATCGAGACCTCTCTTGCCGGGTTGCGAGTAGACCCGGTGTGGCTTGCGTCGGATATCGCCACGCTCGACACGGAAACTCGCACCTACTTCGCGGACGGAACTTTTACCCCTGCAGTATGTGAAGATCTCGCGCTGTTCGTGGAACTCCTCGACGCGGACCCTTCTGCCTCCACTGACACCAACCCCGTGGTGTACATCTCTGATGTGTTTACCTCGCGGGCAGGCACAGAATTCGAGATCGGCTCGATTCAAGCGCGACTTCACGACAACACAGCAGCCGCGGCACAGTTCTTTGATGACGGCGTGCGCGCTGCCACCGAATGTGGGGCGAGTTTCGATTTTGTTGCCGCGGAAACAGAGGGCGAGACAGACAGCCAGGTATGGAAAGCGGACAGCATTACCGTCACTCCACAGGTACCTGGTTATCCAGAGGCCGTTCGCACTGCCGAATTCAGCCTGTTCTTCCCTGACGAAGACGTGGAACACCGGATCGTCGTGATGCACACTGCAAACGCGACTATTCACGTGAGACTGGTGGAAACTGCCACCGTGTCGCTCGGCCAGGTTCTTCAGCACGAAATTTCCTTGCCGCTTGCACTCGCCCTTGCAAGCGCTGGGGATGGAGA
>WTKG01000199.1 GCA_011524475.1 Demequinaceae bacterium | reverse complement strand
CCGTAAGTTTGGCCTGCGCAAGGGAGATGCCGTCACAGGCACGTCCCGTCCTCCGCGTGCAGGCGAGCGGGGCCAGCGTCAAAAGTTCAACGCTATTGCCACTATTGAGACGATCAACGGTCAGTCCGCTGGCGAGGCTCGTAGTCGGGTTGACTTTAGTGACCTCACACCGCTCTATCCGCAGGAAAGACTGCGGTTGGAAACTGACCAACGTGAACTTACGCGTCGCGTGATTGATCTGGTGGCGCCTATTGGTAAGGGTCAGCGTGGCCTTATTGTGTCTCCTCCCAAAGCGGGTAAGACGCTCGTGATGCAGTCCATCGCCAACGCCATCACCGAGAACAACCCTGAAGTGCACCTGATGATTGTGTTGGTTGACGAGCGCCCCGAAGAGGTGACCGACTTCCAACGTTCAGTGAAGGGAGAGGTGATTGCCTCCACCTTCGATCGGCCAGCAGCAGATCACACCACGGTGGCAGAACTCGCGATCGAGCGAGCCAAGCGACTCGTGGAAATGGGCAAAGACGTCGTGATCTTGCTCGACGGAATTACCCGTTTGGGCAGGGCATACAACCTTGCGGCCCCTGCGTCAGGACGCATTCTTTCGGGTGGTGTGGACAGCTCTGCTCTCTATCCCCCCAAGCGTTTCTTTGGAGCTGCGCGGAACATCGAAAATGGTGGCTCGCTTACCATCCTTGCCACGGCACTGGTGGAAACAGGATCCAAGATGGACGAGGTGATCTTCGAGGAGTTCAAGGGAACCGGCAACATGGAGTTGCGCCTGTCGCGACAACTTGCCGACAAGCGAATCTTCCCCGCGGTAGATGTGGCGGCCTCCGGCACCCGTCGAGAAGAAATTCTTATGCCCGCGGAAGAACTCAAGATTGTGTGGAAGTTGCGCCGCGTGCTTTCGGGTCTTGACCAACAGCAGGGCATCGAATTGGTGCTGCAGAAACTGAAGGAAAACAAAACTAATGCGGAGTTCCTGCTTACTGTCGCCAAGACCACTCCTGGCGGAGACGAAGGGGCCTAACTCGAGGCGATTTGCGGAGCACACGTAATCTGGCACAATTGAGCGCTGGCTTGCGGTTCACCGGCGCGAAAGACGTGACCGGACCCGGGAGCGATTGAAGGGAACCATGAAGAAAGACATTCACCCTGAGTACGTGACCACCACTGTCACGTGCACCTGTGGAAATACTTTTGAGACTCGTAGCACTGCTACCTCCGGTGAGATTCATGCCGAGGTTTGCAACAAGTGCCACCCGTTCTTCACAGGTAAGCAGAAAATCCTCGACACCGGTGGCCGGGTCGCGCGTTTCGAGAAGCGCTACGGCGCCAAAAAATAAAGGCACCCGGTCGTCATGGCCGAAGCCTTCGGAGCAGTCCAGCCGATGCTGGACGAATATGCCGATATAGAGAGTCAGTTAGCTGATCCTGGAGTACATGCGGATGCGGCGCGGGCTCGTACTCTTGGCCGCAGATTTGCAGAGTTAGGTCGCGTAGTTGCGGCCCACCGGTCCTGGGAACAGGCCACTTCGGATCTAGATGCCGCGCGAGAGATGGCTGACGCTGACCCCGAGTTCGCTGCGGAAGTTCCGGCGCTTGAGGCTGTATTGGAGGAAGCAACGGAGCGCCTCCGTACGATATTGATTCCTCGCGACCCTGATGATGCACGTGATGTGATTCTTGAGGTTAAGGCAGGTGAGGGTGGCGATGAATCCGCGCTTTTCGCAGCGGATCTGCTGAAGATGTATCTCAAGTTTGCTGAGAGCGTGGGGTGGTCGGCACACGTCATTGATGCCACGGAGACTGAACTTGGTGGGTACAAGGATGTGACAGTGGCGCTCAAAGCAAAGGGGGCGGTGGAGCCGGAAAACGGAGTGTGGGCGCGCCTCAAGTACGAAGGCGGTGTGCACCGTGTCCAACGGGTGCCTGCGACTGAATCTCAGGGCAGGATTCACACGTCTGCTGCTGGTGTGCTCGTGCACCCTGAGGTAGACGACGTGACGGAAGTGGAGATTAATCCGAATGATCTTCGCATCGACGTGTATCGCTCTTCCGGTCCTGGAGGACAGTCCGTCAACACCACAGACTCTGCCGTGCGTATCACGCATGAGCCCACCGGGATTGTGGTGAGTTGTCAGAACGAGAAATCGCAATTACAGAACAAAGAGTCTGCGATGCGAATTTTGCGCGCCAGGTTGTTGGCAGAGGCTCGGGCTGCGGCGGCGGCAGAAGCGCAGGACTTACGCCAGTCACAGGTGAGGACAGTAGACCGTTCTGAAAGAATTCGGACGTACAACTTTCCTGAAAATCGTATTGCTGATCACCGCACTGGATACAAGGCATACAACCTTGATCAGGTGCTTGCGGGAGACCTTGGCCCCGTGATTCAGTCCGCGATTGATGCAGACGAGGAAGCCCGTTTAGCCAATGCCGACTCCTGAGCGCGCGTCTCTTGCTCAGGTGTATGCGCAGGTCACGACGCGTCTGGAAAATGCGGGGGTGCCGACTCCCGGCCCTGATGCCGATGCGCTCATTGCCCACGTGATGCACAAGACGCCTGCGGAGGTGCGCACCGCGCGGGCGCGAGGAGATTACCTGTCGGGTGCCCACCTCGATGAGGTAGAGGACGTGGTGAAACGCCGCGTGGCACGAGAACCGCTTCAGCACATTTGTGGACGCGCACCGTTCCGTACCCACGAATTGCGTGTGGGGCCGGGGGTGTTTGTCCCGAGGCCAGAGACGGAGGTCGTGGCAGGCGCGGCCATTGAGGCGATTCGCGCCCGTGAGCATAGCGGCGAGGTTCCTTACGCCATTGATCTGTGCGCCGGCAGTGGCGCTATTGCGTTAGCGCTGGTGCGGGAAACGCAGGCGCGGGTATGGGCAGTGGAACGTGACGTCTATGCACTGGAGTATTTGCGTCGTAATGTCGCTGACCTTACAGAAACAGAACGTTCTCGCATCACGGTGACGGCTGGAGATGCTCGCACAGCCCTCGATTCACTGAATGGGCAATGTGATGTGGTGGTCAGTAATCCTCCATACATCCCTCCCGGTGCTACGCCGTTGGAGCCTGAGGTCGCTCACCATGACCCTCAGGTCGCTCTCTATGGTTTAGGTCCCGACGGGCTCGAAATACCGCGTGGTGTTGCACGTGCCGCCGCACGCCTGTTGAGCCCCGGGGGGATTTTTGTGATGGAGCATGGGCAGGAACAAGGGGAAGCTACCCGTGCCTTGGTGGGCGATATCGATGCCTTCGTATCCGCAGTGACGCACCAAGATCTCGCAGGTCGCGACCGCTACCTTGTGGCGCACACACAGTCCGGCTGAGACTACGCCATGCGTACTGTGCCAGACTTGCGCTCGTGATCTTGCCAGCTTTGGGCCCGGAAACATGGGGTCCTGCCCTCGATGAAGCGGTGCACGCGGTGAACCGCGGGAGTGTGGTGTGTCTTCCCACCGACACCGTTTACGGAATTGGGTGTGACGCCTTCAATGCGCAGGCGGTGCAGGCGGTGCTGGATGCCAAAGGCCGCGACCGTTCTATGCCGCCGCCGGTCTTAATTCCTGAGGCAGACGCAACCGTTGCTGCCTTGGCGCGTGAGGTTCCTGCGCCTGCTGCTGCATTGATGAAGGAGTTCTGGCCAGGGGCGTTGACTCTCATCTTCCATGCGCAGCCTTCTCTCGATTGGGATTTGGGGGATACCGGGGGAACGGTGGCCTTGCGCGTTCCTGATCATCCGCTCACGCTTGCATTGCTTGGCCGTACGGGGCCTTTGGCCGTCACAAGTGCGAACCTCACGGGGCAGCCAGCTGCGCTCACGGTAGAAGAAGCGCAGGCGCAACTGGGTGATTCAGTTGCGATATATCTCGACGGGGCAGAAGCTCCGGGTGCAGTGGCGTCCACAATCGTGGATGCCACTCAATCGCGGCTGTCTGTGGTGCGGCATGGAGGCATTTCTTTTGCGGAATTGGTAGCCGTGGTAGGCGAAGATATTGAAGATGGTACGGGGGGTGCTTCGTGAAGGTCTATCTCCTCATCATGGGCGTCGCAGCTCTTGTGACCTTTGTTGCGACTCCAGCCATGCGTCACCTCGCCTTCCGGGTCGGTGCGGTCACGGCCGTTCGCGCACGCGACGTGCACGTAAGACCTACCGCGCGTTTAGGCGGAGTGGCAATTTGGGCAGGAATTGCGGCGGGCATTGCGCTCGCATCCCAAATACCTTTCTTAGAACCAGTCTTTTCTGCCAGCCCTGCTGCATGGGCTGTTATTGGGGGTGGTTTAGTTGTCTGTGTCTTAGGGGCCTTAGATGACGTGGTGGATTTGGATTGGATGGCGAAACTTGCAGGTCAATTGGCCGCGGCATGGATCATCGTTGCCGGGGGTGTGCAGTTAGTCTCGCTTCCCATCGCCGGACTCACCATCGGTTCCAACACTCTTTCATTGATTGTGTCGATGCTCATTGTGGTGGTGGCAATCAATGCAGTGAACTTCGTGGATGGGCTTGACGGGCTTGCCGCGGGAACGATCGCCATCGGGGGCTCTGCACTCTTTGTGTATACCTATGTCATTGCCAGGGGCGTGTCCGTAGCTGACTATTCGAGCCTTGCAACGTTGATCCTCGCGGCCCTCGTGGGGGCTGTGTTGGGGTTTCTGCCGCATAACGTGCACCCTGCACGAATCTTTATGGGTGATTCCGGCTCGATGGTGTTGGGTCTCACTTTTGCGGCCGCGGCAATCGTTGTGACTGGTCAAATCGACCCTGACGTGGTTGGCCAACGGGAACAGATCCCGGCGTTTTTGCCGATTCTGATTCCCGTGATGGTTGCCCTCATTCCCCTTCTTGACATGGCTCTTGCAGTAGTGCGCAGGTTGTTGCGGGGCGACTCCCCGTGGTCACCCGATGCGCATCATCTCCACCATCTCTTACTGAGGTTTGGGCACAGTCACCGGTGGGCTGTTTTTGTATTGCACAGTTGGACCGCTGTCTTCAGTGTGAGTGCGGTATTGCTGGTGTTTATGCGGGGAAGAGATGTGGCGCTTGTGGCATCTCTAGGCATCGTGCTGGCTTCGCTGATCACTTTTTCGCCCACTTTCCGAGGAGTACTGCGTTCTGCAGTGACGCGTATACGGAAGCGATCGAGCACTCTTGTAAGCGATGCTTCGGGGGACGAATCAAAATCTAAGGTGAGTGATCCGTCGTGAAGAACGTGCTAGGCGTTGTAGCAATGGTGGCGAGTGTAAGTACCGGGTGCGCCGCTGTTGGTGCTTCTGCGGGCGATGCTCCAGGA
>WTKG01000008.1 GCA_011524475.1 Demequinaceae bacterium | reverse complement strand
TCGACAGCTTGGTTTCGTCGATCTTGGCTTCCAGTTCCAGAATCTCATTCTGGCTTTGCTGAATCTCTGCATTTTGGCGGGCATCACTAGCCGCATCTAAACGCGGCCCGACACCAAAAAGATACGTGACAGCAGCAAAGGCGAGAGCAAGGATCCCAACGCCAGCAATGAGTGCACCATTGGAGCTTCGCATCAGTTTTGCCCCTCGCTTTCCATCTGTTCACTCTCATCAGCGCTTGCTCCAGGCTCCTCGGAAGCCTCACGGCGCTCTAACTCAAAAGTTGCGAGCGCCTCTTCAGCAGCGGTGAGATCGTTTTGCGCCGCAGTCACTGACAATTCAGCGGCATCAAGGACACCCTGTTGAGCGACGCGAGCGTCCTCGTCTTCAGACGGAATTGCCGCCAGAGCGTCAATCGCAGCCGTTCGATCTGCAAGAGCCGAGTCAAGTCGCACTTGAGCATCTTCAATCGCGGCAACAAACTCTTGTCGTGCGTACCAATCCGGACTCCAGCGAAGGGTAAGAATGTCAGCTGTTAACCGAATCTGGCCCTCTACTTTGTAGAAAAATTTACCTTCTGACTGGCGTTGTGAGGTAAATATCTGAGAACGATCAAAACCTGTCACGTCATCAAGACGTTCCGTTACCTCTGCACTGGTCACAAACGCCGTAGTGGTTCCAGAAAATGACAACACCCCAACATCGGGAGCTCCATACGGCCCACCATCTTGACCGACGATTCCAAAAGGCGTGGTGGGAGACCACGACAAGCTTTCAATAGAGATTGCCGGCGGCAACGCTTCATCAAGAGAGTCCACGACTCCTTGCCAATCAATCTCGAAAACACCCAGATACGACCGGGAATTTTCACCGTTGTTTAGTTCCGCAAGAATGATGGGAACTTCTGAAAATTTCTCTAACTCAGCATTGAGCTGAGCGGTGCGTTCTTGTTCTCTCTCTAGGGCCGCGACAGCAAAACGTTTGTTAATTTCCGACCAGGCGACTGCTCCAGCCAAGAGCACCAAGAAGACACCAAACCCAAACGCCACTAACACCCGAACTTTTGCGCGGTTTCGACGCTCCCCCACCTCCGGAGGCATCAGGTTTACTTGCGGTTGCCGTGGCGCCTTAACGGATTCCGAGACTTCAAAAAAATCACTCATGCTGCCACCTCACCAAAAGCAAGCCCTACCGCCATGGAGATCTTGGCTTCTGCGCCTTCTTTGAGGTGCTGACGAAGCTTGCTAGGAACTGCACACCGTGCAAGGCCGTCGCCGAAACTGACCGGAAGACGGGAAGCATTTGTCAGCGCTTGATCAAGTCCCGGAAGGTACGCCCCACCCCCGGTGAGGACAACATGTTCGATTCCTGCTCCGGGATGATTCCCCGAATAAAAAACAAAAGTGTTTCTGATCGATTCCACTAAACTGCGGGATGTTGTTGTTAAAGCGTCCGCCGCAGCAGTCAGATTTTCTGCAATCTGAAACCCCACACCAACTTCACGTTTGAGTTGCTCGGCATCTTCCGCACTAATTTGCATGGCACTTGCAACCGCATCGGTTGCGTCTTGCCCCCCACCAGGCAGGGTCCGAACAAAACGCGGTACACCCCCCGACACCACAACCACATTGGTGGTGCGAGCGCCAATATCCACGAACGCAACTGTATGTCCGTTCCATTCTTCAATCGCGTGTGCTCTGCACAACGCCAACGCATAGAGGTCGATCATTTGAGGGTGAAGCCCTGCATCTTCAATAACTTTTACATGGGTGGAGACGGAGGCTTTATTGGCCGCCACCATCATTCCACGCAGTTGGCTTCCCGTTTCCGTCTCTCGTTCTCCAGTGGGGTAGATATCCAAAAGTGCGTCATCGGTGGCCATGGGGAGGAGTTCAGACACCTGAAACGGCAACGAAGTGCGCAGCTGATCCATGGGGAGCGAAGGGACTTCGATCTCACGCACCACTACCCGTGGGTTGCCGACACCTGCGATGACATCTTTTGTGCTGAATTTACCTTCTACCCATAAACGTTTCAGTTGCGCAGTGACGGTGTCAAGTTCATGGATTTCACCGTCGCTAACCGCGCCCAAAGGCAAAGGAACATCGGCGTATCGCACAAGGGTCGCTTTGCCAGAGCCCCCCGTGCGCCCTGAAAACTCCACCTCTGCAGCGCGCACATGGGTAGCCCCAATGTCGAGGCCTACTTGTCGGACAGCCACGCTCTCTCCCTTGTCCTGATTACATCCACTCGAAATACGTTATCGACAGGAAAGCACGTTTTCCTGAGGGATTAGAGAAAAAAAGTGAGGTATTTGTCACTCACGACATTTCCGTACAAATACCCCACCCACGCTCCCAGTATCAAAGGCGGGCCATACGGCACGCGAGAAGAACGTTGCACGCGTTTGGTGGCAAAACCAATAATGACGAAAACGCCCGCCAGAAGAGGTCCCAGAACCATACCCACTGCTAAAGATGACCAGCCGAGATATCCGCCTATGAGACCTAGCAGTCCAGCAGTTTTCACGTCGCCAAAGCCAAGACCTTGCGGATAGATAAGCCACGGAATTCCGTAGAAAAGAATCATCCCGACCATTCCTAATACCGCAGCAAGAAGGGCGCCGGTTTCGCCTACGAGGAATGCGTGAATAGTGACGCCCACTGCCACCACTGCAAAGCTTGGTAAAACCAAGGCATCTGGAAGGCGATGGACATCTATGTCAATAAAAATCAAAGCGACTGACACCACCGCCATATACGCCATTACCCCCGCCAGAACTGTGAACCCCCATGTGGCGTAGACGGCAAGGAATGCAAGCGTCACAAGTATCTCTACCAGGGGATAACGCGGCGAAATGGGGGCTTGGCAGTGTCGACATGTGCGCCGCAGCCAAAAGAGCCACGCTACGACAGGAATATTGTCGTACCACGCAATTCTGGCATTGCACACCGGGCATGCGCTCGGTGTACGCACCCATTCCTGTCCCTCGGGGACACGGGCAATCAAGACATTTGTGAAGGAGCCGACAAGCAGACCTGTCACTGCGACAGCAAAGAAGTCCACGAAGTACTAGTTAACTTCACGCTTGTAGGTAAGTTCCACAACAGATCCTTGGGTGAGTTGCGAAATAGACAAGTCCACTCCAGGAATTGTGGTGGGGGTGTAATAAAAGTTGGCCTTTGCATCCAGATCCACTGCACCTGCATACATTTGACCATTGGTCACCGTGCCGTTTTTGAACGTCAATTCTCCTGGCGTGTAGAAGAACACTTCAATAGGCGAAGCAATAGAAGCGTGCTGAGCGAAATCAATATCTCCGGGCGAAAAGCCGGCCGGGGTGGAGACGTGGTCTCCCGTCGGAACAATGATGTAAATAGTGTGAGGCTGGCCATCAGCAGAAGTGACGGTCATCCCGTTCACGGAATGGAAAGACTCCACGAAAAGAGCGACATCCTGGTCGATGTTCAAACTGAAGTTTTTGGTGGTGACCAGATTGCAGGTACGCAAGTCATACATGACCCCAGAGGACACTCCTGAAGGGGGAAGGTCTATCGGGCTTGACCCCGACGTCTTTTTGCCCACGGTGCAAGGGTCTGACGTTCCGATATCTGCCTGCCACTGCGCAAGAGAACGCGCCGTGAAGTTATACGGAGCTGCTGTCCATTCGGTGGGATCCCAGTCAATGTCAGGAAGACCCACCGGTTCCAAGTCAGGAATTCCCGTCACTCCCTCTTCGTACGTTCCTCCTACAGCGAGCGAACCTCCGCCGTTTTCCGTACCTCCGATCAACACATTCCCTCCAATGCCGATCGAATTATGAATCGGAATCACGTCACCAGTTCTGACAGTGAGATCCCCGTCAATCGCATTGGTGGATACAGAGGAAGGCCTGCGAATTTCCACGCTTTCCTCAGACCAGACGTCTCCTCTAACTTCGCAGCCCGAGTTTTGGAAATTCACACCTCCATCGACGACATAAAGACTTCCCTCCAACACAACGTTGGTGCTGCAGTCCCAGTCTCCGGTATCAACCCATACATCCCCGAGGTCCCCCGCCGAAGAAGGAAAGAGGGTGAACCCTGCGCCGGTATCTAGGTCTCCTTCGGAGAAAATTGCTGCGCCCACGCTGTTAGCAGAGCGTGGCTCAAGAGCGATACGGGCTTCGAAAATCCTCACGGGATCGACACCAATCACAGGCTGTTTCGCGCTTGCTTCCGCGCGGATAGTGGCGAAATATGGCGTCGCCGAGGGCGTTCCCGTAGAACAATCAACTGCTGCGCCCGACTCATCTTGATAGGCAATACTCACATCAAGCAGAACAGTCTGAGCTCCGCTGCCCATCTCCGCACCATCCATGCTGGGAGTGCACGGAGTCGCGGTTTCAAGTTCAAGCATTGTGACGTCAAGAGCGGCTTCTGCGGCATGTACCTCACTGGTACGGACCTGATCACGACCCGCGTCACGCGTCACCACAATCGCCTGAGTAATGACTACTGTGGCTAGCGCCATTCCGATAACGGAAACGCCCACCGCTGCAACTAAGGCTGACCCTCGGTCATTGCCACGTACGCGCATTTTCTTCACCATTGTTCGTCCTTATACCGGAGGTATCGTGTCACACTCAGTGTCGGAGTAGCCGAATACTGTATTACGCCCCGTGACCACAGTAGATACCACCACTGCTGTATCTGAGTCGATCTCGGGATCCCGCATACGGAGAGTGACACGAATATTTTGAGCTTTGGTCCCAGTGTTGATAGAGGTATCAATCCAAAAGGGAGGCCACGACGTAGGGTCGTTGGGGTCAGGAGTACCTGCTGTGGGCGCTTCTACTGAATTTTGCGCCACAACAAACCAGTCCGTCACATCCCCCGCGGGGTAATTCACATCCCAGGAACGGAATTCGAGATTTCCATAGGACTGGCCAGTAGGCGTAATCACTCGCCACTGTGCGCAGCGCTGAGCTCCACCTTCTTGAGTAAAAATTCGCATGGAGTAGTAGGGAGCAACACCCGACTCCGCCACCCCGTCAAGCGCCGGGTCTTTAATCAAGTTCCCCGAACGCACCTGCCGGTCGATTTGAGAAATACCCAAACGCGCCTGCTCGACAGAACGTGCCCGCGCAAGTTCGTCTCTCGCCTGGTACGTGAGTTGAATAAGGATGGAAAACACCATTGTCATCAACATCGCAAAGAGCGCCATAACTATCAGCATTTCAACAAGGCTGTAGCCCTCATCTTTCGCGCGTGTAAATCTCATATCAGCCATCCCTCGCTGCTCGGTAGGAAGCGGCCGCTTGGGACCCATTGATGACAGTCACCACACTCACTGTACGTTGATTTGCTC
>WTKG01000106.1 GCA_011524475.1 Demequinaceae bacterium | reverse complement strand
CAGACCACGCTCCGCCTGCCGGGGCGTCACTACGTCTCGTTAGTTCCCACCCAAGTGCGACGACTTGTGAAGAACCCTGACGCATGCGCACTGCTGGACGAATTTGATGCCGTACTTGTGGGTGGCGCTGCATTGGACAGCGAGGATCGACGGCTAAACGTTGTGGAAAGTTATGGGATGACCGAAACCACCGGAGGCTGCGTCTTTGACGGCGTTCCGCTAGACGGAGTGGATGTAGCGGTGGACTCTCACGGCCTCATCTTCATCGGCGGGGACACTCTTGCGGATGGGTACGTCGATGGGAAAAATGACAGATTCACCACGCTACGTAATCGCCGTTATTTTGCAACGAAAGACGTGGGTGCTCTCGCTCCTGATCTGACGATCGTAGGTCGTGCAGACACCGTCATCATCACCGGTGGCATAAACGTATATCCGGAGAAAGTGGCAGGGGCATTGCGTGCTCTTGAATACATCACAGAGGCATGCGTGGTGCCTATCCCCGACGTTGAATGGGGGCATACAGTGGCGGCGGTCGTGGTGACCACACACGCTGTACCACCGTCGCTGGAAGAGGTACGTCACGATCTCGCACATACACTCGAACCTCACGAACGACCGCGCCACATCGCCTGGGTGGAGAGGTTACCCATGCTGGAATCAGGGAAAATTGATCATGAGGCAGCGGTTGCCATTGCCACGGGCGCGGGAGGGTAAGTGTCACATATTCGGCTGTGGGTAGACGGTGCAAGACCCCGCACTCTCACGACTGCTGTGACTCCAGTCGCGGTAGGGGCTGCGAGCGCCATTTCTCTCCATGCGCATACTCCGCTACTCACCTTTATCGCGCTCGCACTCGCCATTGCCCTACAAGTGGGAGTCAATTACGCCAACGATTACTCAGACGGAGTACGCGGCACAGACGCCACCCGCGTGGGGCCTACTCGCCTGGTCGCCTCGGGTGCAGTGCGACCGTCTGTTGTGCGGCGGGCGGCGTTCCTGGCGTTCGGAATTGCTGCCACATTAGGACTGACGTTAGTAGTACTCAGCGGGGCCTGGCTTCTGTTACCCATCGGTGCCTTGTCCATCGCGGCTGCATGGGGATATACCGGAGGCCCACGACCGTACGGTTATGCCGGGTGGGGTGAAGTGATGGTGTTCGTGTTCTTCGGCCCCGTTGCCACCCTCGGCACTGTGTATGTGCACGCAGGATTTGTGACGTGGTGGACAATCTTGGCCTCTATGGGAGTGGGTTTATGGGCGGTGGCGTTGCTGCTCGTGAACAACGTGCGCGACGCACAGACGGATGCAGCCAGTGGTAAGAACACTCTTGTCGTGGCTGTCGGAGAGCGGTGGGGACGTCGCGCGCTCGCTGCCTGTGTCATGGCACCACTCCTGATCGCAACCGCGGTAGCTTTTGCACGACCGTGGTCACTTATCACCCTTCTCACACTGTTGCCCTCTGTGCTGATCGCCATCACTGCAGTGTCGGGATTACGTGGGGGGGGTTTGCGCCCCGTGTTCACTGCCGTGAGCGCCACCGGGCTCGCGTACGGCTTGCTGCTTGCGTTCGGTATTGCACTGGGCTAATTCACGAGCGGCGTGGAGCCGATACCTCAGCATCTTCTGCTTGTTCGTCTTCACCGCGAGTCCGACGCACGGTACGGCCTAAGACGCGATCCATTTGGGTCGCAGCAGAGTCATAGAGGGAACCAAAAAACAGGTATGTCACCATCCATGCAATCGCCACTGCACCTATGACTGACGTCCAGTGCTGCCATCCCAGATTCCACAGCACGAACCATGCTCCCACGGTGACAACAGTGCGTGTCGACCACCAGATAAAGACCTTCATACACAGAAGTGTACGCATGCGTTTACCCTGGAACAGTGAGATACCTTCTGCTAGCAGTCGTGTACGTAGGTCTCACGGCCTACACCTTGGTAGATGCAATCCAACACCCAGACTCGCGTCCGTTCGGAGTGCCGCGTCCCGTGTGGATAGCAGCCATTATTGTGCTGCCCCTGGTGGGTGCGCTGGCATGGATGGTTGCTAAATTCCGTGGCCCGGCTCCAGACACAGGCATAGGTTCACCACCCCCGCCCGGACCGGAAGACGACCCGGAATACATTGAATGGCTGGAGCGAGAAGAACGTCGACGGCGCAGAGAACGTGGCGACGATGCTCCGGAAAGTCCCTAACGGCTTTACACCCCGGCGTACGAGTGCAAGCCCTGAATCACCAAATTCACCACGGTGAAGTTAATAATGAGTGCAGCAAATCCTGCTACCGATAGCCATGCCGCCCGCCGACCGGCCCAGCCGCGCGTAGTGCGTGCATGCAAGTAGCCTGCGTAGAGCGCCCAAATCACAAAACTCCATACCTCTTTAGGGTCCCACCCCCATGGCCTACCCCATGCTTCATTAGCCCAAATTGCTCCTGCAATAACGGTAAAAGTCCACAACACAAAACCAAAAGCATGCAGTCGAAAAGCCATGGCTTCCAGTTCTTCTTCTGGCGGAGCGAAATTGAGCCGAGGTGAACGTCGCAAAAGCTGAATCACCGTCACCGCGAAACCGATAGCGAATATTCCCGTCGCCAGGATGGCGATCGAGACGTGGACCACGAGCCAATAGCTTTGAAGCGCTGGCTGCAGTTGATCGGATGCCGAATACAACAAGGGCAGCGCCAAACCGAGACTCAAGCTCGCAATTCCGGTAGCAAAAGCACCCAAGAAATGTGCGTCGCGACGACGCGCAAGAACGAGAAACACTGCAATCACCACGAGAGAACCTGTAATGGTGTACTCGTACATGCTTGACCACGGGACGTGGCCTGCCTCGACACCACGAGCCACGACTCCGACGAGGTGAAGTACTGCACCTACGATGACGGTGGCTCGACCTATGCCTAAAGATCGCGAAGACGTCGGGACGTCCACGGATCTTCCTCGCGCATCGGCCACTCGAGCCGCATGAAACGCATAACCCAGCATGGAGATGACGTACAAGGACGTTGCTCCCCACAGGGAGTAAACGCTGAGAGCTTGGGCGGTCACGAATCTCCTTTGCCAACACTTGCGAGGCCATCACACATGTCCTTCAGCGCGCCGTCAAAGTGGGGGCTGTAGGCAGCAACGACCAGCGTAACCTCCTCCTCACCGGTTGCGGTTGCGGTTGCCCATATTTTGCGTTGTGTCCCCACCAAAGTGACCGCAATGCCGACCATGGTGATAATCGCGGCCGCCAAGAGCCACCCGAGGGTAGGGTCAGCGCGCACATCAAAAGCAGCAAATCGGGGAAGAGCGTCCCACGTCACGTCCCCGAGCCCGTCCGGAAGCGTCACTGTTTCTCCGGGAGAGATGAAGAACGTGGTGATTTCCCCTGAATCCTCTCGTATGGGCTCCATCGCATCGGTCTGCAGTACGTACACGTTCTGCGGAATTCCGTCGTCAAGGCCAAGGTCCCCCACAAAAACCTGGAACACAATCACAGGATTTGTGGGCTGCGGATACAACGAGATAGGAACCGTATTCACGACTGCAGCTGTAGGCAAGAGTGTTGCCCTGATTCCCAGCTGTTCCCCCAAGGAGACGTCAGGAACCTTGATCACGCCATCCGATGTGTATGCCGCGTCTTGCGGTAAAAACGGAACGGCCCCGGAAAACGCAATCTCACCAGCACCATCACGAATAGTGAGGGCGGGGGCGTATCCGTTCCCTGCAAGAAATATTTGAGCACCGTCAATACTCAAGGGGGCATTCACCTTAATGAGATCTTCCACCACAGTGCCATCGACGGCGAGTCCAGACACGGCTGCGGTGAAGTCGGCAGGAGCGCCGCTGGGGGAAAATTCTGCTTCAAGCGCGGTCAGTCCAATCGTGAACGGCGGTAACCATTCCGGATTGAAAGCCCGCCCGGGCTCAAAAGCGTCATAACCTGCGACTGCGTTCACGAAGGATCTTCCTTCGACGACCACTGCTTGGCCGCGGTAACTGATGAAACTGCCCACGGCAAACACGACAATGAGCGCAACAATGCCGATATGAAAGAGCAGGTTTCCGGCCTCACGCACATAGTTGTGTTCTGCAGATAACGCCCACTGAGGAACGCCGCGAGAAGTAGACCGCTGCTCGATACGCACCCGATACGGCACGAATCCTTGCCGAAGTCTGCCTGCTATCGCCTCAAGTGCACCCTGCGCGTCTGTGACCGGTACCGACACCTGCGGTGAATAACGAGCAAGAGATCGGGGAACGGGCGCTACCGGTGCGCGCATCGCACGTGCGTAGTGGAAGGTGCGCGGCACAATGCACCCCACGAGAGACAGCACGAGCAGAACATAAATAGCCGTAAACCAGGCAGAGTTAAACACATCCAAAAACCCAGCGGCGTCAAGGACGGGACCAAGTTGCGGGTTATCGGTTAAGAACCGCGTCACCTGCCCAGGGCTCTGCGGGCGTTGAGGCAATAAAGAACCCGGAATCGCGGCAAGCCCTACCAGCAAGAGCAACACCAATGCGAGTCGCATGCTGGTGACTTGGCGCCACACCCATCGTGCCCAGCCACGTACTCCCAGGCGTGGGGCGTCTGCCACAGCGTAATTGTCAAGTCTTGAGGGGCTCATTAGAGCACCACCACCCACGCATCAACCCAGGTTTGCATGCGTGCGGTGAGAGATTGCCACACCCCACTGAGAAGTAACAGGCCGATCACCACAAGTACGACCCCGCCAAAGCGTTGGACAGCACGTCGATGTGCACGTAACCAACGCAACGCGCGCTTTGATCGACTCGCGCCAAGAGCAACGAGTACAAAGGGGAGTCCCAGTCCCAAGGAATACGCGCCGGCAAGCACCACGCCACGACCTGAAGAAGCCTCGGATAGGGCCAAGGTGTACACAGCGGCGAGAGTGGGACCAATACATGGTGTCCATCCCAGCCCAAAGGTTGCGCCGAGTAGTGGTGCTCCTGCCAGTCCCGCACGCGGAGTGAAATGCCGCCGGTTGTCCGATTGCAAGAAAGGTATGGCCCCCACGAACACCAGGCCCATCACGATAACGAAAACACCCAACACTCTCAGAATGACGTCAAGATGAACAGTCACCGCAACACCAAGAGAGCCGGCAATAAACCCGAACAATACAAATACCGTGGAAAAGCCCAGGACAAACAGCACCGCCCCAGACACCAATCGTGGACGAGAAGCCTGTCCCCCGTCCATCCCGGCCACACCAGAGACGTATCCAAGATAACCAGGCACCAGAGGCAGAATGCACGGCGACGCAAAAGACACAAGCCCTGCAAGAAGTGCAATGGGTAGGGCAAGCAGCAAGGAGCCCGAATACACCTGCTCCGCAAGAGCCGCGGCGAGT
>WTKG01000011.1 GCA_011524475.1 Demequinaceae bacterium | reverse complement strand
GGGTTGCGGAAGCAGCGGTCGTAGGAGCGTCCGACGAGATCACCGGGCAGGCAGTAGTGGCGTTTGTGATCATCCGTTCCGATGCAGACAACGCGAGTGAGGATGGGGAGGAGGTGGCCCGTGCCCTCCGTGCACATGTGGCACATGAAATCGGCGCCATTGCGAAACCTCGCACCATCCTGGTGGTGTCGGAGGTACCCAAAACTCGTTCAGGAAAAATCATGCGGCGACTGTTGCGTGATGTGGCAGAAAACCGTGAAGCCGGGGACGTCACGACTTTGGCGGACCCGTCGGTAATGGAGGCGATTCGGGAGGGCCTGGCGAGCAACGCAGCCGAGTCCTCCTAGCAGCCCGAAGCGTGTCACCATGGAGACATGAGTGACTCTCCCGAAGCCAAGACTGCTACACAGGCTTTGCGGGAAGCAGACAACGACGAAACCTTCGCCGTACCTCACGTAGCCACAGAAGCCAGTGACGACAGCGGTGAGGCGGAACTGCCCACGGATCGCTTTCTGGATCGGGAGTTATCGTGGCTGGCCTTCAATGAGCGGGTGCTGGAACTTGCGGAGGACCCGCGCACGCCGCTGTTGGAACGTGCCAAGTTTTTGGCGATCTTCGCGTCTAACTTGGACGAGTTTTTTATGGTGCGCCTGGCAGGGCTCCGCCGTCGCATCGCCGCGGGGTTCGCGGTACCAAGCGCCGCAGGCTTGAGCCCCACCCGCCTAGTGGGAAAACTCACGAGTCGCGCGCATGTGTTGATGGACAGGCATGCGGCTGTATTCGAAAACGACGTGCTGCCCAAGCTGGGGCGCGAAGGCATTTTCATCGTCCACTGGGATGACTTAGACACCGTTGAACAGGATCGCTTGCGCACCTTGTTCAAGAAAGACATCTTCCCGGTACTCACGCCCTTGGCGGTGGACCCTGCCCACCCCTTCCCCTACATCTCTGGGTTGTCACTCAATCTCGCGGTAGATGTGAAAGATCCAGACTCAGGTAAGGATCGTTTTGCGCGGGTAAAGATTCCAGAGACGTTGCCACGGTTGCTGGCGGTCGATCCTAAAAAAACGTCTATCCCTGCCCCGAGCGGCGACGAATTCGACGCTGAAACCCACAGTTTTGTGCCTATTGAGGACGTGATTGCGGCGCATTTGGAATACCTGTTCCCGGGCATGGAAATCGTCAAGCACTACACGTTCCGGGTGACCCGTAACGAAGACGTCGAGGTAGAAGAAGACGACGCGGAAAACATTCTCAAGGCCATGGAACAAGAACTGCTGCGGAGGCGCTTTGGTCCCGCCGTGCGCCTCGAAGTGGCAGAAGACCTGTCGCCCACCGTTCAAGAACTACTGGTGCGCGAACTAGGCATCACGGAAGAGGACGTCTACCGCCTGCCCGCGCCCTTGGATCTGCGGGGGCTGCGGGCCATCTCCTCCCTGGACCGGCCGTCGCTGCTGTACCCCGCTTTCCGGCCCACCACCCACCACCGTCTGGCTCCCGTGGAGACCTCCACGGAAGCGGATGTGCTGGAAGCGATCCGGCGGGACGACATCTTGCTCCACCACCCGTACGACTCGTTCTCTACCTCCGTACAAGCGTTCCTAGCCCAGGCGGCCGTCGACCCACACGTGTTGGCCATCAAACAGACTCTGTACCGCACGTCGGGAGACAGCCCCATTGTGGACTCGCTTATTCAGGCTGCCCGAAACGGCAAACAGGTGCTCGCAGTGGTGGAGATTAAGGCCCGGTTTGACGAGGAGCGAAACATCTCCTGGGCCCGCAAACTAGAGCAGGCTGGAGTGCACGTGGTCTACGGGCTGATCGGTCTCAAGACGCACTGCAAACTGTCCCTAGTGGTGCGTCAAGACGACGACGGCCTGCGCCGCTACTGCCACATCGGCACGGGAAACTACCACCCGCGCACAGCCCGCCACTATGAGGACTACGGACTGCTCACCAGTGACCCGCAAGTAGGGGCAGACCTCACCAAACTGTTTAACCGGTTGTCCGGATACGCGCCCAAAGCAAAGTTTCGCCGGCTCCTCGTGGCACCCACAAACGTGCGATCGGGACTCATCTCCCGCATCAAAGCTCAAGTGAAGCGTGCCCGTAAAGGCAAGGAGGCGTGGGTCAAGATCAAAGTGAACGCCATCGTGGATGAGGAAACGATTGACGCCTTGTATCGCGCAAGTCAGGCCGGGGTCACAGTCGAACTAGTGGTGCGAGGCATCTGCGCGTTGAAGCCAGGGATGCCGGGGCTCAGCGAGAACATTCGGGTGCGATCCATCCTGGGACGGTTCTTGGAACACTCCCGCATCTACGCCTTCGCTGGGGACGACGAACCGGAGGTGTACATCGGTTCCGCAGACTTGATGCACCGCAACCTTGACCGTCGCGTCGAGGCTTTGGTGCGGATCGTGGAACCTCGCCAAACGGCGCACCTGCTTACCAATATCGACATGGCGATGGATCCTGGCTACGCCGGATGGGAACTGCGTGGCGATGGCAGTTGGGAACGCGCCACCGGCGGAGAGGACGCCACCGACGTGCAACAAACATTTATCGCCAGACAAGCCAAGCGTCGCAAGAAGGCCAGCTAGTGGGAAAGAAAGCGGACGTCATAGCCGCAGGTGCCTTGCTGTGGCGCGAACGGCAAGGCGTGCTGGAGGTGCTCGCCATTCACCGGCCGCGCTACGACGACTGGTCATGGCCCAAAGGCAAAGCAGACCCAGGCGAAACGATTGTGGAGACAGCGGCGCGGGAAGTCTTCGAAGAGACCGGGCGGTACGTCACCCTGGGGATCCCACTCCCTCAGGTGGAGTACGCGGCCTCCGGCGGGAAACACAAGGTTGTGCACTATTGGGCCGCACGCGCACAAAGCAAAAAGAACCCGGCGCGGGCCGCGCTGCCTGACTGGAAACGTGCTCCGCGCTCAGAGGTGGATGACACCAAATGGCTCACCGTGGCTATGGCGCGTAGGCGCATCACACGCGAAGTAGACCTGGGCCCACTGGAGGCGCTCGAAGAAGCGTGGAAAACCGGGCGCTTGCAGACGCGAGCGTTGGTAATTGCGCGGCACGCACACGCCCGTGACCGCAGCTCGTGGAACCTTTCAGACCTCGCCCGGCCCCTCAAACGCGAAGGTGCCCTCCGGGCGGATCGCTTGACCATCACTTTCGCCGCCTACGGCGTCACGTACTTGCATTCGTCACCGGCCGCGCGATGTGTGATGACGCTCCAGCCCTATGCCACCGCAACGGAAAAAAGGATCCGGCTGGTGGAAGAACTCACCGAACGCACCCACGACAAAAAATCTCACAAAACGACGGCCGCCCTCACGGCTCTCATGCGCAAGTCAAGCAACGGGGCGGTGTGTGTTCACCGGCCCACGCTGGGAAGCCTCATTGACGTGTTGAAGGCCGCCACAGATAAACACTCCACTGGCACGTTTCCGGCCAGCAACCCGTACCTTCCCCCCGGTGGCCTGATGGTGGCGCACCTTGTGGATGGCCCAGACGGCCCGCTCGTGGTGGCGTCCGAGACGCACGTGGACTGAGGTGTGTGACGGCGGAGCGGGAGCGCCAGTCGGCGCGAAGGCCGCTCGAAGCGGCTGATGTTGGAGCCCGGGGCTACCGCGCTCCGTCGTCGCTTTTCACTGTACGCCTCGCGGCGCAAAAGTCCAATCCGGTTAGTCGAGACGTTTGTCACGCCACATGCGTGCGCACGTCTCCAGGTCTTCGCCGGTGCGTAACAACTGTGCCGCTTTGAGGCTGGTGTGGTGTGCGCGGGAGTCTGCAACGCCATCGTCTGTTTCGGCTTCGAAAGCCGCTCCCGTGGCAATCACGCGACAAAACGCCCCTGCACGTTCAAGAGCCACTGCGAGGTCTCCGGCAAATACGCCACTGAGAACCTCATCGGCGAGACGCTGCACCTCCTCCGGCCCCGGGGGGTCTACCACTCCGGCAATGGCGGCACGCACCTGTGCTGCATGCACCCCTGCTTGGTAGGAGCGGGCTATCGCGCGGGCGTCCGACTTGGTCCATTCGCGCAGCATGTAGAGCCGCCACAAGGCCCCCGGCAGGGTGTGCGCTTCTGCCTTGGACCACATCATGGCCACGGTGTCGATGCCTTCGCTGTCCACCAATGCCACCAGCCGTGCCACCAGCTGCGGGTCGCCAGACTCACGCGCCTGAGCCACCAAGGCCGCGGCCGTCTCGTGAGCGATGAGCGCACGATCAGCCGGGTCGATGTCCCCTTCAAGTTGATCTGCCATCTCCATGTCGAGCATGGCGGGACGGCGAAAAGGTGCGCGAGCCACGACGTTATTCCCCTGCGGCCTTGCCTTCTGAATCGTTACCGGAGTCCTCGTCGCTTTCTTCAAACGTCAAGCACACCGAGTTGATGCAGTAGCGGTTGCCGGTAGGGGTGTTCCAGCCGTCGTCAAAGAGGTGACCCAGGTGCGAGTCGCAGGTGGCGCACCGCACTTCGGTGCGGATCATGCCAAACGAACGGTCGTTGATGAGAGTGACTGCCGAACGCTCTGCGGCCTTATAAAAGCTAGGCCACCCAGAACCGGAATCAAACTTGGTGTCCGAGGGAAAGAGCTCGGCGCCACAGCCGCGGCACTTGTACATGCCGGTGGCCTTGTTGTTGAGCAGTTCACCCGACCACGCTGGCTCAGTGCCGTTTTCGCGGAGCACGCGAAACTCTTCGTCGTTGAGTTCTGCCCGCCACTGCTCGTCGGTCTTGTCTACCTCGGCCATGTGCCCTCCTGTGGCTTGTGCCCTCGCACCAATCTAGATGAACAAAGTCTGAGGCCGCGCGGCTCGCGCCGAGGCGGCATGGGTATAGACGCTGGGAAGGCCACTTTTGTTCCCTCTGCTTAACTAGGGGCATGGCACACACGGTGGTGGGCATAGGGCCGCGTCAACAGCGCGACCTATGGACGGGCACGAAGGCGATTGCGCCGCTGCTGCCAAGCGCCGTGTTGTTTGGGCTTGCCTTTGGCGCGCTGGTGCGGGATGTGGGCGTGGAACCGTGGGTGGGTCCCCTGGGTTCTGCCACCGTGGTGGCAGGGACGGCACAAATCGCGATTCTGGAGCAGTTGCGGCTGGACGCACCTCTCGGGATTGTGGTGCTCACCGCCTTGGTGATCAATGCCCGCTTTGCGCTTTATTCCGCGGCGCTTGCTCCCCTCTTTGCGGCGTATCCCCGGCGGTGGCGTTATGGCTTGGTTTTTATGGCAACGGATCAAGCCTCCATCACCATGCTCACCACAGCGGAAGAGTATCCCGACCCGGTGCGGCGACGGTGGGTGAGCCTCGGCGCTGCGGGGTCATTCTTTGCCGCATTGATTGTCGCGACCGTTGCAGGAG
>WTKG01000136.1 GCA_011524475.1 Demequinaceae bacterium | reverse complement strand
AAGTCAGGCAATGGCAGAGGCTGTCTTGAACTCCGTCAAACATGCGCAAGATGGCACACGTGCCGTAGCGCGCAACGTGTCTATAGATGTCGAAGACAGCGGCATAAATATTGTGGTGCAAGACGACGGGCGAGGTTTTGATCCAGCACTAGTAGATTCTCGTCGCCTTGGTCTGCGTACCAGCATCTTGGATCGCATGAACTTGATTGAAGGTGGCTCTGCAAGTATCGAATCAGGCGTGGGAGAAGGCACAAAAGTGCGCCTGTCGTGGAGCAGGAGTGCCTCGTGAATTCTGGACGTACCGCACGTGAATCAGGCTTACAGAGACCGGATGAGGTTGTCGATGTCTCTACTCTTTTGCGAGTCGGTGGACGTGGCGCAGCTTTGCTCTATGCAGTATTTGTTTTCGCCCTCACCACGTTAACGGTATTGACATTAGACAATGTGCGAGAGCCCGCGATAAGTCTTGTCGCATTGGGAATTACCCTTTCCGGGGCGCTTCTTTTAACACGTAAACACTCAGACCCATTTCCTCTTTTATGGACGTGGGGGGTTATTTTTGCTGGCACCGCATCCACTTCTCTGGTGGCGTCCAATGTCGTTGAAAACGACGGTCCAGGGAGAGAAGCCTGGCACATTTTTGGTGTCACGTGGATGCTTTTCTTCCTTGCCATGCGCGGCCGAGGAATTGCGGCATGGGTCGGGTTGGTGCTCACGGCACTCGTTCACGTGGCGTGGGCCACAGGTATCGGTGTTGATGCTCTCGGTGAGCTTGAACGTTTCCAAACGAGTGCGGCGATTGTGCTGGTTGCCATTTTGTCCACACGTGCCTTGAGGCGCACGTCTGTTGAAATTAACGAACTCCGGCTTCAAGGAACACGGATCGCACAAGAGTCGGCAACGGCCCACACAGAGGGTGACGTGCGGCATTCCCGACTTACAGAACTGCGTTCTCTTGCGGTGCCGATGTTGCGAAGAATCGTAGAGTCGGAAGGGAAAATAGCAACATCCGCAGAACAGAAAGAATTTGCGGTTGCGGAAGCGGCGATTCGCGATACAGTCCGATGCCGTTCTCTTAGTACGCCCCAGATAATCCAGGCGGCCAGAGGTGCCCGTCTCCGGGGGACAGATGTCACCCTGATTGATGATCGAGGCGCGAGTCTCCCGACAATCGCCGCGATGGATGAATTATCACAAAGGGTGGTCTGGATTCTTGAGAAGGCCAACGGGGGAACAGTCACCGTCAGGCTGGCTCCGGCGGGACGCAAAATAGCAGTATCGATTGTGGTAACGACCGAGCTAGGAACAGATCGTTATGACCTCAACGAAGATGCCCAAGTGGTTTCTTCCGCTCCGCGCACCTCATAGGTGCCAGGCATCAGGGCTATGCCCGATACAGTGTGAGCGTGTTACGCACAATTGATCTCCGGGGGCGCGACGTCAGCGCAGAGGAGCTTGTCTCGTTAGTTCCAAGGGCCGCTCACGACGTGAAGTCGGCCATGGATGTCGTGGAGCCCATCATTGCCGATGTGCGCTTACGCGGTCTCGAGGCGGTCCGTGACGCAAGCATGCGTTTCGACAACATCGTTCCCGACCAGGTCAGAGTGCCCCACACCGCTCTCACGGCTGCTCTTGAGGGTCTCGATTCTGAGATTCGGGAAGCTTTAGAAGAGTCCATCCGACGCGTGCGCTCTTTTCATGAAGCGACGGTTCCCCCTGACGTTTGTGTCGACATCGCTCCGGGGGCGCAGGTGCAATACCGATGGGTTCCGGTGCGGCGGGTGGGCCTTTATGTGCCGGGAGGGCTTGCTGTCTATCCCTCGTCGGTAGTCATGAATGTGGTGGCGGCGCAGGCTGCCGGTGTATCGTGCATTGCGGTGGTGAGCCCTCCTCGTGTGGAAGCGGGAGGTCTTCCCGACGAGACGATTATGGCGACCTGTGCGCTTTTAGGTGTGGACGAGGTTTATGCAGTGGGAGGGGCGCAAGCAATCGCGATGCTGACATTCGGGGTTGTTTACGAAAACGGCACCGCCTGTGTGCCAGTGGATGTCATCACCGGGCCAGGTAATAGATTCGTGGCGGCAGCGAAACGGGCTGTCCAGGGCATCGTGGGTATCGATGCGGAAGCTGGCCCTACAGAGGTTGCCGTCATTGCTGACAAGAGCGCTGATTCGCTGCTGGTGGCGGCTGATCTGGTGTCTCAGGCAGAGCACGATCCGCTCGCGGGTGCTGTGTTAATTACTGATTCTGAGTCTTTTGCCCATGCAGTGATCTCTGATGTCGAGGTGGCGGCGACACATACGCGTCATTCTGCCCGCGTGCGTGAAGCACTCGAGGGGAAACAAAGTGGAGTTGTGATCGTAGATGACATGAACGCCTGCATTGAGGTCGCCGATGCATACGCTCCAGAACACCTTGAAGTCATAACAGAAAACGCCACGGACGTTGCCATGCGGATCCGTAACGCTGGTGCGATTTTTGTAGGCCCCACCAGTCCGGTGTCGCTTGGTGACTACATTGCTGGCTCTAACCACGTCCTTCCCACGGGAGGGACTGCTCGGTTCACCTCTGGACTGGGGACAACGGCCTTCTTGAAGGCAATGCCGATCGTGAACTATTCGCCAGCGGCGCTAGATGCCGTGGCAGATCATATTGTTACGTTGGCTGAAGCGGAGAACCTTCCCGCTCACGGTGAGGCAATTCGTGCGCGTGGTGGGTCCGAGCGTCCCGCGTAGCTCTCACTAGAATCGCCTTATGGACTTACCTTTGCGGAATGACCTCGCGGGTGCACTGCCGTATGGCGCCCCACAGGTGCAAGCGGAGGCACTGCTCAATGTAAACGAGAACCCGTATCCACCGCCGGCTGAGGTGATTGATGCGATTAGTGATCATGTTCGTGAGGCCGCAACGGGACTGAATCGCTATCCTGACCGGGACGCCACGGCCTTACGTGCGGATCTTGCCCAGTATGTTGCGCGTGAGTCTGACGCACCGGGCTTGACAGCGGATAACGTGTGGGCCGCGAATGGTTCTAACGAAGTAATGATGCATATTCACCAAGCTTTTGGTGGTCCCGGAAGAACAGTGGTGGCGGCGTCTCCTACGTATTCCATGTATCCCGAATATGCGCGAGAATCCTTTACTCACCTAGTGCACGTGCAACGCAGAGAAGACTTCGGTCTCGACATGGATGCGTTGCTTTCGGCAATAGAGCACGAAACTCCCACGCTAGTCGTGCTCGCGAGCCCTAATAATCCGTCAGGAAACGCGGCGGCGTCGCACGAACTGGAGGCGGTGTGTGCCGCCGCCGCGAATGTGCCCGGAGGCTGTGTCGTAGTAGTGGATGAGGCGTATGCAGAGTTTCGTCGACCAGGAGTCCCTAGTTTCGTGACTCGAGTGAGAGATTATCCCCACGTCATTGTCACGAGAACGATGTCCAAGGCGTTTGCTTTGGCAGGTGCGCGATTGGGCTATGCCGTGGCCTCGCCTGCGGTGATTGACGCGCTGCGGATTGTCAGGCTGCCGTATCACCTCAGTGCTGTTACTCAGGCAACAGCGCGAGCAGCGCTCCACCACAGTGAAGCCTTGTTGTCGCAGGTGGGAAAAATTCGACAGGAACGTGACAATACGGTGACATATCTACGCGGTCGGGGCTACACCGTGGTCGACTCTGATGCCAACTTTGTGCTGTTCGGACCCCACCGCGACCGTGAGAGGCTATTCCACGAACTTCTTGAGCGCGGAGTGCTTATCCGGGTGATAGGTCCGCCAGGATGGCTTCGAGTCACCATAGGCACGTCTCAAGAAATGGCGCTGTTTCGTAAAGCATGGGAGGAGATCACCGCATGAGTGCAGCCGCGAGAAGTGCGCGCGTGACGCGTACCACCAGTGAATCCGATGTCACGGTGGAGATGGACATCGATGGGTCTGGAACCACAAAGATTTCCACTGGAGTCCCGTTTTACGACCACATGTTGACTGCTCTGGGCAAACATTCGTTGATGAACCTCACTGTCGAAGCCACAGGGGACATTGAGATAGATGCCCACCACACCGTCGAAGATGTGGCTATTTGCATCGGCCAGGCACTGAAGGAAGCGCTAGGTGACAAGTCTGGAATTGCACGTTTTGGAGATGCGCACGTGCCGTTAGATGAAGCTCTGGCGCACGCAGTGGTGGACGTTTCGGGCAGGCCCTACTTTGTGCACAGTGGAGAGCCGGTCGGGCAGGCCACTCACCTCATTGGAGGGAATTTCTCGGGGTCGCTCACAGCACACGCACTAGAGTCCATCGCCCATCATGCCGGCATTAGTGTGCACGTGAGAGTCCTGGCGGGTCGTGATCCGCACCACATTGTTGAGGCGCAATTTAAAGCTCTTGCGCGTGCGTTACGTGCCGCTGTTGCACGTGATGACCAGGTGGTGGGGATTCCTTCCACCAAGGGCGCCCTGTAGGGCCCGTGGCTCTGTTTGCGTGAAATTGAAGCGACTCTAGTGATGAACTCTCCGAGGATATGTGTTTTTGACTACGGCTTCGGCAACGTCCGTAGTGCGGTGCGGGCCCTAGAACATGTGGGCGCCGATGTGCAGCTGACTGCGGACCGCCAGGTGGCAGAAGAGGCGCATGGGCTCGTGGTGCCTGGCGTCGGAGCCTTCGCTGCAGTCATGGAAGGACTGCGAGCAGCCAGAGGAGACCAGATAATTGAGCGCCGCCTTGCCGGGGGGAGGCCGGTGCTGGGAATATGTGTCGGCCTCCAGATCATGTTCGATGCCGGAGTGGAGCATGGAGAACGCAGCGCGGGACTTGCGCAATGGCCAGGAAGCGTGACTCCGCTAGATATTCCGGTAAGCCCCAATATGGGTTGGGCGCCGGTGGAGACGCCAGCGCACAGCGTTCTTTTTGACGGTATTGCGCACGAAAAGTTCTATTTTGTGCACAGTTATGCGGCACAAGAATTTCCTTTGGCAGACGTAGATACCGCCCCTTTGGCACCTCCGATAGTGACGTGGGCGAAGGCAGGTAACTCCGAGGGTCCCGTACGATTTGTGGCAGCTGTCGAGAATGGCCCGCTGGCCGCTACTCAATTTCACCCCGAGAAATCCGGTGACGCAGGGCTTGCGCTCTTGCGTAATTGGATTTCCACTCTTGGAAGGTAGTTTTTCGTGACGAACCCAGTGCTTGAACTTCTCCCTGCTGTGGACGTGGCGGACGGCCAGGCCGTGCGTCTTGTCCAAGGAGAGGCGGGGTCAGAGACAAGTTATGGAGATCCGCGTGAGGCCGCGTATGACTGGGAACGCGGAGGAGCTGCATGGATTCACCTTGTTGACTTAGACGCAGCTTTTGGGCGCGGCTCTAACTATGACCTGTTAGCCGATGTGGTGAAGTCGGTGGATGTGGA
>WTKG01000141.1 GCA_011524475.1 Demequinaceae bacterium | reverse complement strand
ACGACAAACACTGCAACCCCCACAACTACGCAGGAACCGGTAGCGGATCAGACCTTCGGGAAACACCGCACCCGGTCAACCGCTAGCCAGGGTCAGGCTGCCGCTGACTTTGCCAGGACCCAAATTGGTAAAAAATATGTCTGGGGAGGCAACGGCCCAGATGCGTGGGATTGCTCAGGTTTAGCTAACGCCGCCTGGCGATATGCAGGGCTCAGCATTCCCCGTAGTTCGCGCACCATCTACCCTGCTGTAAGCCATGTGAGTTACAGCGATTTGCGTCCAGGTGACATGTTGTTCTGGGGTTACGGTGCTGACCCAAGCCGTATGTACCACGTTGCCGTCTATGTGGGAAATAACAAAACTGTCGAAGGAGCAGGTGTTGGTAACGGCGTCATCATCCGCGACTGGCGTAACACGCGAGCTCGTGCGGACATGATGCCGTACGTCGGCCGCCCCTAGAGCGCGGCCCCTCTAGACCGCCCCGTCCGGCTTCCCTCAGCGCCGGGCGGGGCTTTTTATGTGCCTAGCGCCCACGGGGCGAACTACGGTGCAGACTCTACGAATGGCGGGGGAGTTCGTGAAGCGCGTGTTCAAAATGAGTGCCGCGAGCTCTTTCCATACTGGCCGTTATTTCGGCTTCTGCCTCTAGGCGTCCTACCCAGTGGGCGCCTTCGACGCTCTTGCCTGGTTCGAGGTCTTTGTATACCTCGAAGAAGTGTTGAATTTCGAGACGGTGAAAATCACTGACGTCTTCCAGCTCTTTACGCCACGTGAGACGAGGGTCGCCCGCCGGCACACACAACACTTTGTCATCGCCTCCGGATTCGTCTCGCATACGGAACATTCCCAACGCCCGGCAGCGGATGATGCATCCGGGGAAGGTGGGTTCGCTCAGTAACACCAAAGCATCTAAGGGGTCTCCATCTTGGCCAAGAGTGCGTTCGATGTAGCCGTAATCATCGGGATAACGCGTTGAGGTGAATAGCATGCGGTCAAGCATGAGACGGCCGGTCTTATGATCTACTTCGTACTTGTTTCGGCTCCCCTTGGGGATTTCGATGAGGACGTCGAACTCCATCACTACCTTTCTGTTGCACACACGGTACTACTGTGACGGAGTGGACTGGAGCCCTCTACGCACGAAGATCACTGCAGTGGTAGTGATGAGTGTGGTGTGGGTGGGGTACATAGGTCTGGATGTTGCCGATGTTGTTCCAGGAGTGTTGACGGTGGAAGCGCCTGCTCCTGTCCAGGCTGATTACCCTGAGGTTGCTATCCCCCTAGGCGCGGCCGCACAAGAAGTTCCTCTCGTGCTCGACACAGATGCCCCGTTGCCTTCCGCTTCCCAGGTGCAAGCACTTGCAGAAGAACTTCAACGTGATTCCCGTACGGGTGTTTCTACAGGAATTTCTGTAGTAGATATCGCTACTGGAGAAGTGCTCGCCGCTGTGCGTGCAGACGATCCCCAGATTCCCGCGTCTGGTCAAAAATGGGTGACGGCCATAGCGGCACTTACGTTGCGCGGGGGTGACTACCGCCTCGAGACGCAAGCACTACTGAGTGAGCCACGCGAAAGCCAGGTTGCACGCGTGTCACTGGTGGCAGGTGGTGACGTCATGCTTGCCGGTGCCTATGGCCATGGTGATGTCAGCACCGAACCGAATGGTTTTGCCGGCCTCGCAGATGTAGCGGATGCCACCGCCGAACAGCTGCATGCACGCAGTATTGATCGCGTGGAGGTGCGGGTGGATGACTCTTCTTTCGTAGGCCCGTCGATTGGACGTGGGTGGCCAGCAAGTACTGTGTCACGAGGCTACGCTGCCCCCGCCACAGGAATAGCAGTGAACCTCGGGAAAAAGAACAACGAGTTGTATGCCCCACGCTGGGACGATCCGAGCCTTCATGCATTAGAGGTATTTGCCGCATTGCTAGCGGACCAAGGTATCTCAGTGTCGGTGCGAGGTAGAGGGGCTGCTGATGACGATGCTGTCGTCATCGCGACTGTGGAGTCGGCCCCGCTGCGAGACGTGGTCGCGCACATGATGCACTACTCCGACAACACTGTTGCAGAGGTTCTCCTCATGGATGTGGCTCGCGCGGCAGGAGAATCCGGATCCACGGCAGCGGGAGCAGAGGTCGCACGCGAGGTGCTTGTGGATCTTGGTGTCACGGTAAAGGGTGTCGTGGTGGAGGACGGTTCTGGGTTTTCCCGGGGAAACCAGTTGACTCCTGTGGCGGTCACGGACCTGTTGGTGCGTGCGGCTCAGGACCCTGTACTTGACGATGCGGTGCGACGTGCTCCCGTGTCTGGGCTGCACGGCACCCTCGATGATCGTCTCCAAGGTCAGGCAGCAGGAGTAGTCCGGGCGAAGACTGGTTCGCTTATCGGAGTAACCAGTTTGTCCGGCACTGTTGTGACGGCGGACGGAAGATGGCTTGCGTTTGCCGTTCTTGCTGACAAGATGCCATATGGACAGGACGCTCCTCGCGCGGCAATTGATGAGTTTGTACGTGCCCTTGCCGCATGCGGGTGTAGGTAGACGCATGAGAAAGGGTGGGCGATGACGGGGCCTCATCCAGCAGTGGCGGCCACCAGAAATGCGGTCGCAGACGCTGTCGAAGGAATGGACCCTGGTATTCGCTTGTGGGTGGCGTGTAGCGGCGGACCTGATTCTTTAGCGCTTGCGGCAGCAACTGCTTTTGTGGCGAAGAAAGCAGGTTTTCGTCACGGCGCCATTGTGGTTGATCACGGCCTACATCCCGATAGCGCAGATATCGCGAATAGGGCGGTTGAACAGGCACATCTTGCAGGCATGGCCGCTGTCCGCAAGAAAAAGGTTCGGGTAGGCACCGAGGGCGGTCTGGAGGCCGCGGCGCGTATTGCGAGGTACGAGGCGATCGGGCAGATTCTTGATGACGAAGGTGACCGCCAAGCGTATGTACTCACCGGCCACACCATGGATGATCAAGCGGAGACGGTCCTGCTTGCGCTAGCGCGTGGTTCCGGTGCACGCGCGTTGTCGGGGATTCCCGTGCGGCGAGGGAACATTATTCGTCCGTTCTTGAGCGTGCGCAGAAGTGACACTGTGGCGGCCTGTGAAGCATTGCGGCTCACCCCCTGGCATGACCCTATGAACGAGCCAGGGAATGGTTCTCGACGCGCAGAGGTACGTGGTGTGGTGATGCCTGCTTTGGCGGAAGTCTTGGGGCCTGGTGTGGTTCCAGGCCTGGCGCGATCGGCCTCACTGCTCCAGGCAGATGCAGACGAATTAGACCGGCAGGCACGTGCCCAAATCGCACGCGCAGAAGGCAGCCCCGATTCATCGGGCCAATGGTCGATCGACATGCTGTCTCAGTTGCCGGATGCGATTCGTAGTCGCATGCTCAAGCTGGTTGCGGAGAGTCGGGGGGCAGGGCCAGTGACGTCTGCTCATGTGCAGTCCATGGACGCACTGGTGACCCAATATCGCGGCCAAGGCGCCGTGTCTCTGCCCGGGGGCTACGAGGCGCGGCGTGAATATGGCAGGCTGATTGTAGATGTCCGTCCCCCTACCCCGGAAGGCGAAATTACGTGAACGCAGACCTGCACCCTGACATTGTGGACGTGGTGGCAACGGAAGAGGACATCGCGGAAGCGCTGGAGAGGATCTCCGCGCAGGTGCGTGAGGACTACGACGGCACAGATCTTCTATTAGTGGGCGTCCTCAAAGGCGCCGTCATGGTGATGGCTGATCTTTCTCGGCGACTTGGTACCCACACGCAGATGGATTGGATGGCTGTGTCCTCTTACGGGTCTGGCACCAAGTCCTCTGGGGTGGTGCGCATCCTTAAGGATCTTGACACTGATCTTGCTGGACGTCACGTGCTGGTGGTGGAGGACATCATTGATTCTGGGATTACGTTGTCGTGGCTACTCAAAAATCTTCGCTCTCGAGGGGCCGCTTCGGTGGAAGTCGCGACCTTATTGCGTAAACCAGCAGCGGCGAAAGTCACGGTGGACGTGAAGTACGTCGGTATCGAAATTCCTGACAAATTTGTGGTGGGGTATGGACTCGACTACGCCGAGAGATATCGCACTTTGCCCTATGTGGGGGTGCTGGCGCCGCACGTATATTCCGACAGCGCTACGCTCGCCTAGCGCGAAAGCGCCCTCGTAAGCCGCTGGACTCCCGTAGGCTCTTGTCATCATGAACCGTCGCTTTGTGTTCCGTCGCCTTTTGCCCATTGCCCTCGTGGTGACTGTGGTGTTGTTTATCGTGCAGTCACTTACCGGAGACGGCACTCGCGAAGTGGATACCTCTACTGGCCTTGACTTGATTGCCACAGTGAAAGTGGAGCAGGTCAAAGTGGTAGACCACGATCAGCGGGTGGACGTGACGTTGCTGGAAGAGCACGAAGAATACGGTCAACGAATCCGGTTCTTTTATCTTGAGCCCCAGGGGGCTGACGTTATAGCCGCGGTAGAGACTGCGGATCCGTCCCTCGGCTGGACGGTGGAAGTGCCGCAGTCCAACCCGTGGACCACCCTGCTGTTTACGTTCTTGCCGCTGCTGCTGTTGCTGGTGTTGTTCTGGTTCCTCATTGCGAACGCTCAAGGTGGCGGTGGGCGCATTATGCAGTTTGGGCGCTCGCGCGCTCAAATGGTCACCCCTGATACCCCCACAGTGACTTTTGACGACGTTGCTGGCGCCGACGAGGCCGTTGAGGAGTTGGGTGAGATTGAAGAGTTTTTGGAAAGCCCCAAGAAGTTCCAAGATGTAGGCGCCAAGATCCCTAAGGGCGTGTTGTTGTATGGCCCTCCGGGAACCGGAAAAACTCTTCTTGCCCGTGCCGTGGCGCTGGCGCTGCCAGTCGGCCTCGAGCTCCATGATGTCGCGGACGGTGTCGGCACCGAAGCCGTCGATGACGAGCTGGATGCCCTTGGCGAAGAACTCGTCGTTCACCTCCTCGAGCTTGGCCTCGAGGGCGAGCAGGCCCTCCTTCCGAGCGAGGTTGGCGTACTCGACGATGCGCTCGATGGCCCACTTCGATTGCGCCCCGATCAACACCGGTGGGTGCGGTTGGCTCACCGGCTTCGGCTCGACCCAGACCGGATCGAAGTCGACGAACTCGCCGTGGAACTCGGCGTCCTTCTCGGTCCAGCAGGCCTTCATCGCGAGCACATGCTCGCGGGTCACCTTCCAGCGGTCCTCGAAACGGACGCCGTGATTTTCGAGCTCCTCGGCGTTCCAGCCTGCGCCGATGCCGAACAGGAAGCGGCCGCCGGACAGGGAATCGAGCGACGCGACACGCTTGGCGAGTGCGATCGGATGGTGCTCCGGGACCAGGCAGATGCCGGTCCCGACCTTCAGGTTCTCGGTCACGGCAGCGGCTTGCGCCAGAAACGTGAACGGCTCGTAGGCTTCCCAATAGATG
>WTKG01000083.1 GCA_011524475.1 Demequinaceae bacterium | reverse complement strand
AAACACCGCTGCTACATGTGCGTGGGATTCGTGCATCTCAGCAAGGGCAGCGTCTACCGCAACGCGCACCTCTTCAGGAGTACGGTTTTCTCCGCTCACTACTAACGCGACCGGAGAGCCAAGGTTGGCGGCAATTCGAGCGTTAAATTCAAATTCGGCGGGGCCGGCCACGTCGGTGTAGTCCGTGCCCACAATCACTACGGCATCGCATTTCTCACTCACCGTGTGGAAACGCGACACAATTGTGGTGAGGGCATCTGTGGGGCTCGCGTGGACGTCTTCGTAGATAACTCCTACGCACTCTTCATACGTAAGGTCTACGGAGCTGTGCGACAACAGAAGTTGCACGACATAGTCGGAGCCATCGGCGGTGCGGGTCACAGGACGGAAAATTCCTACCTTGCCCGTGGTGCGCGCAAGCGTCTCGACTATCCCAAGTGCGATAGCGGATTTCCCTGAATTTGGTTCGGCTGATGCGACGTAGATACTGAAACTCACCTCTGTAGCATCGCATGTCTCGGTCGGGGCATCGGACCTGTGGGGTGATCTGTCTCACTAGACTGGAGAAACATCTTCCGGTAGTCGTACTTCACGAGACGCGATAGGCAGGACGTATATGCCATCTTCGGCGGTGCGTCGAATCGTCATAGCCGTGATTACCGTGATCTGTATGGGCCTGGCTGGAGTCCTGGGAGCATGGCAATGGAGCCGCGCGCAACATCAAGGCCTCGCCATTGATCCCATCCCCGCCCCTATACACGAAGTGATGCAGCCCGCGACCCTTGGGGGAGAACCGATCGGCCGCACGGTAGAGGTTTCTGGTGAATGGGGAAGTGGCGTGGCGCTTATTCCTGATCGCGAAATTGACGGAGATAAGGCACTTTTGCTCATCCGTGAATTCACCGTCGCTGCTGATGTCACCGGTACAGGGGAGTCTGCGACCCTCATGGTGTTAGTGGGATGGGCTTCCCCAGAGGATCCCGCTGTTCCGGCGGATCTTGCTGGAGTGCCGGCAACACTCATTGGCTACATACGTGCTGGTGAAGCCCCAAGTCCACCTGGTGTCCCTGTGCCATCACCTGCGGTGGACGGAGTTGAGTTTGCGCTCGCGATGTCTCCCGCTCAGTTCGCATCGTCCTGGCCTTCGCCCTTGTACACATTGGTATTGGTATCTCCAGATGGCACGGGTCTCTATACCGAGCTTCCTTTTCCAGAACCGCAGACGCAACTGCGCTTACAGAATCTCGCCTATGCCATCGAATGGTGGGTGTTCGGTCTATTTGCCGCGGTCGTAGGAGTACGGATGATGCGAGACAATGGCGCCCAGGAGGATGGATGAAGTCATCACGAGACGACCGTAGTGTGCGCGCATCACTGAAGCGTTATCAGGTGATGGCTGTCATCACCGGAATTTTTCTCATCCTGGTATTTCTGGGAGTTGCCCTTGAGTACCCGCTATGGCCTGGCACAGAAGCACTTGCTGCCGGATCGCCTGCGCTGCTGGAATTCATCAACATGATTCAGTTCATTCACGGCTTTATTTACATCGTCTATTTGTGGGTGGCAATCGACTTGTGGACCCGCATGCGTTGGAGCCTGGGCCGGCTGGCCGTACTGGTGCTTGGAGGAGTCATCCCGGTGCTGACTTTTGTTGCGGAGCGTCGAGTGGCAAGGGATGTCGCCGCTAGTCTGGAATCGTGAACCACCGCCCTGTTCTGGTTGTTGATTGTGGGGCGCAGTACGCCCAATTGATTGCACGCAGAGTCCGAGAGGCTCACGTGTATTCGGAGATTGTTCCGCACAGCATGTCGGCTGCCGACATGCTGGCCAAACACCCAGCCGCGATCATTTTGTCTGGTGGCCCCTCGTCTGTCTATGAAGAGGGAAGCCCGTCCATTGACACGGAGATTTTCTCGGCAGGTATTCCCATTTTTGGAATCTGTTATGGATTCCAATTAATGGCAGATGCCTTGGGAGGAACTGTCGCGCATACCGGTCTTCGCGAATTTGGGCGCACAGAAGCGCGAGTAGCCACTGCGGGTTCTTTACTCACCGATGTCAGGGATGGACCCGTGTGGATGAGCCACGGAGATGCTGTCCACGAGGCGCCCACTGGCTTTACAGTGCTTGCCTCTACCGAGGGGGCGCCAGTTGCGGCTTTTGAGAATCCGGATCTGTGCATGGCTGGCGTGCAGTGGCATCCAGAAGTGAATCACACGCCATCTGGTCAAGCCACCCTCGAGAACTTTCTCTTTAAGGTTGCTGCACTTGAGCCGAATTGGACTAGTGCGAATGTGCTGGACGAGCAGGTTGCTGCGATTCGCGCACAAGTAGGTGACGCGCGCGTGATTTGCGGGCTTTCGGGAGGGGTGGATTCGTCCGTTGCTGCAGCCTTAGTACACAAGGCCGTGGGAGATCAACTCACGTGTGTATTTGTTGATCACGGTTTACTCCGTGAAGGAGAAGCAGAGCAGGTCGAACAAGATTTTGTGGAAGCCACCGGCGTTACCTTGGTGGTCGCGCGGGCTCGCGAGAGATTTCTTTCTGCCCTTGCCGGAGTGAGCGAACCAGAGACTAAGCGCAAAATAATTGGCCGCGAATTTATTCGGGTGTTCGAAGATGAGGCACGTGCGATTGTTGCAGCGGCAGGTGATCAGCAGGACGTGCGGTTCTTGGTGCAAGGAACGTTGTACCCGGACGTAGTGGAATCTGGTGGGGGAGACGGCACGGCCAACATCAAGTCTCATCACAATGTGGGTGGTTTACCAGACGACCTACAGTTTGACCTTGTGGAGCCCTTGCGCACCCTCTTTAAAGACGAGGTGCGTTCACTCGGACTTGCCTTGGGACTTCCGGAAGATATCGTTTGGCGTCAGCCCTTCCCCGGGCCGGGGCTGGGTATTCGCATCATTGGTGAGGTGACGGACGCCCGTCTGGAGATTCTGAGAGCCGCGGATGCGATTGTGCGGGAAGAACTCGCCCACGCTGGTCTTGATCGTGACATTTGGCAGTGCCCGGTGGTACTGCTTGCTGAGGTACGTTCCGTGGGGGTACAAGGAGATGGTCGCACCTATGGCCACCCCGTAGTGCTCAGGCCTGTATCTAGTGAAGATGCGATGACTGCTGACTGGTCACGTTTGCCCTACGACCTGCTCGCTAAGGTATCGAATCGCATCACTAATGAGGTCGCTGAGGTGAATCGGGTCGTTCTCGACGTCACGAGCAAGCCTCCAGGCACTATCGAGTGGGAGTAGGGGTGCCGGGTGATGTGGGTGTGTCCGCATAGGCTCGGGTAGGTATGGATCCGAATAATGGCGCGTCTTCGGACGCTACTTCCGTCACGGAGGGGCTCAACAGCGCACAAGCAGAAGCAGTCACACATGAGGCTGCGGCTTTGCTTGTGGTGGCGGGGGCGGGGTCCGGCAAGACCCGAGTGCTCACCCGCCGCATTGCCTATCTGATTGCTACTGGTCGTGCGCGACCCCACGAAATCCTGGCCATCACATTTACCAACAAGGCTGCCCGTGAAATGCGTGACCGGGTCCGGTCTTTGGTGGGTGATGCTGCCGGGCGCATGGTGGTATCGACTTTCCATTCCGCCTGTGTGCGAATTCTGCGTTCGCACCACGAGGCGGCAGGTGTGCCCTCTACTTTTTCGATCTACGACTCTGCGGATTCACTGAATCTCATTAAACAGGTGATGCGGGAACGTGATGTCGATCCCAAGGCTCATTCCCCCAAAGCTATTGCGGCCGCCATCAGTTCTTTTAAAGATGAGTTAGTGGAACCGGAGGCTGCGCTCGCGGCGGCTGAAGGGGTTCCCCCACGTTCGTTCGAAGCGGTTGCTGCGTCTATCTATGCCGGGTACCAGTCCACTCTGCATTCGTCAGGGGCCGTCGATTTTGACGACATTATTGTGCGTACCGTGCGCATGATCCAGGGTCACCCGGACGTGGCGCAGGCGCTTCGTGAGCGTTTTCGACACGTGCTGGTGGACGAATACCAAGACACTAACCATGCGCAATATGTGTTGGTCCGGGAGTTAGTGGGCGCTTCCACACCCACGCCAGGAACCTTGACTGTAGTGGGAGATTCGGATCAGTCTATTTATGCTTTTCGGGGAGCCTCCATCCGCAACATTCTTGAATTTGAGAAAGACTTTCCGGGCGCAGCCACAGTGCGACTTGAGCAGAATTACCGCTCCACCCACACCATCCTTTCTGCCGCCAATGCCGTCATTGAACGCAACCCTGATCGGGTACCCACTCGACTTTGGACAGATTCCGGCGAGGGTAGTCCTGTAGTTGGGTATGTAGCCGATTCTGAACACGCGGAAGCCCAATTTGTGTGCGATGAGATCCGTTCTCTTGTGGATGCGGGCACAGAACGCAGGGGCGACATCGCAGTGATGTATCGCACCAACTCTTTGTCACGCGTACTCGAAGAACGCTTGATTCGCGCAGAGATTCCTTACGTACTGGTGGGAGGCACTCGCTTTTACGAACGTCGGGAAGTGAAGGATGTGTTGGCCTATCTGGCGGCAATTGCCAACGAAAATGATGACGGGGCTTTGCGACGCATTATTAATGTTCCGCGCAGAGGCATAGGGGATGCGTCCATCCAGGCACTGGAAGCTTTTCGGCGGGTGCAGGAGGCTGCCGGAAGCCCCTGCACATTCGGTCAGTCTTTACGGAGGCTTGAGGAGATTTCGGGTGTGAGTTCTCGGGGACGTGCTGCGCTTCAGTCTTTTGTGTCCCTGATAGATGAGTTACGTGCGGAGGCGGCAGGTCCTATCGCCAGCCTGATTGAACAGGTGACTTCTCGTACGGGATACCTTGACGTGCTCCGCAACTCAGATGACCCACAAGACGCTACGCGGGTGGACAACATTCTGGAACTCATCGCGGTCGGGCGTGAGTTTTCGGAAGAAAATCCTGACGGAACACTTGCGGACTTCCTCGAGAAAGTTGCCCTCGTTGCTGACGCTGATCAGATTCCTGAAGACTCCGGTGGAACTGGGCTCGTGACCTTGATGACGTTGCACACGGCGAAGGGATTAGAGTTTTCTACCGTTTTTCTCGTAGGTCTAGAAGAGGGCACCTTTCCTCATCAGCGAGCTCTCGATGACCCGAAAGAACTTGCGGAAGAACGCAGACTCGCCTATGTAGGCATCACCCGTGCTCGGCGCCAACTGTATGTGTCTCGTGCAGCGGTGCGTTCGACCTGGGGAGCCCCCGTGTTTCAGGCCCCTTCACGTTTTTTAGACGAAATTCCGAGCGAAGTCATGGAATGGCGCCGCGAAGAATCCTCTATGGGGATGTGGCACGGGCGGGAAGGTGCCGCTGGAGGTGTATCGAGGAGTTGGAGTTCCGCTGGTTACGGCGGTAGCAGTGGGCAAGAGGACGGTCACGTTTTTGGTTCAGGGCGTACCCCTTCGCTCCGTCAGGCGCCGCCGTCTCCACCAGG
>WTKG01000112.1:3830-5473 GCA_011524475.1 Demequinaceae bacterium | reverse complement strand
ACATCAATCGTGCGAGCAGGAACAGAATCGCGGATCGCTAACTGGTGTTTTCGATCAAAAATAAAACGGGCGTTCTGGGCCTTGTTTTCTATTCTTGGGGTGCGGGAACGCACGTCTGCCACAAGCGCTTCTCCGTCTACGGTCAGATACAGACGCGAACCCCGTGACACCACAGAGCAGTGCGCAACAACGTCTTCCGCCGTGAGACGCAGCTCTCCATTAGGGCTCATCAAAGACACCGGGCCCTGGAATACCCCTTCGTTCAGGGCGTCCGCAAGCCTGACTGCTTCCTCAGTCGAGACTGCGGGAGCTTGTTGGTCGTGTGCTATATCAAAAACAAACTGAGTGGGCCACGATGCGGCGATCTGCTCCGCAGTCTCGTTTTCATAGACCTCCACCGCAATCACCGCAGGAACAACTAGTGCCCCGGTGACATCAAGTTCAACCGCAGCGTCCACAGCGTTCTTGTGCAGTCGCTGTGACACGTCCGCCACTGCCTGCTCCAATAATTCGGGATCTACTGCTACGCGAGGGGAAATTTCACTGGCACCAGCAATGTGATTCCAAAGCCGTGCCGGGGCCCAGGTGTATCCCGTCAACATCTCAATCGTGGCATCCACGTCAACGGAGAGGCCCAGGGTGGACGGCATCAAGGTCACACTCCCCCGCGGTACGCGCAAAGTCACAGGCGAGGTTTCTGCATTCTGTGCAGCAATAGAGAGGACGGCAACGGCTTCTTCGCGTTCCAGACCTCCCAGGTCCACACCCAAGACAGTGGTTCCTGGGGCAACAGACCCTGCCACGGATGCCTGCGCAAAGCCATACCCCACGAGCGCCGTAGCCAGAGCTGCGCTGACCACCCCGTATCGAGACAGCTGAAGGGACCGCGAAGGTATGGAAACTTTCGGGACAATCCTCCGCGCATGTGCACGAAAATTAGAAAATAGCCCGGAAAAGGCAGGAAGTGTGGGCACCTGCCAGGTAAAAGAACGGGCTTTCTTCTGTGACGGGAGAGCCGTATCGACTACACGGAGAGATTGCGACTTTTTCGTGGATGCTTCCGTGGAGGCACTGGCCGCACCCACCTTGATGCGATGTGACGTGTGCTGAGAATGTTGTGCGGCAATCTTTCGGAGTCTGGTGCGCTGGTCAGTCGCTGAAAGTTTTCGAACTGAACGAAAACCCACTCTTCGGCGCTGCGCAGAAATGTCCTCACGCGCTACCACCCTCTCTAGGTCACGACGCCGGGACATTTTTCGATCCCTCAAGCCACCTATAGGGAGCCATAGCCACCACCACAATTGCAAGCGATGAGCCGATAAGCCAGGTTAGGCCGTGTGCGTCATCAATGAAGACCGTGCTATCTCCGGGGCCAGGAAGAAAGATGAGAGAAAGGGTGAGCGAGACCCAGCCGAAAGAAAACGCTGTGAGTCCGGAAAAGCGTCGCCACACACGGGCGAACAGAGCGGCAGAAAGTATGAGCGCAAGAGACACCACAAGCCCCACGTAAACGCTGTATCGGTGAGAAGCTACGCCCGCAATGCCCACAAGGGCACCCGCTCCACTCAGTGCCGCAAGGCTCAGTATGCGCATAAACACCAGCCAAGGATACGGTGATTTCACACAGTCGCGCTAGAAGAAGG
>WTKG01000112.1:0-3730 GCA_011524475.1 Demequinaceae bacterium | reverse complement strand
CGTTCCACCCCATCAAGAATCACTTTTCTGATGCGCGTTGCCTCTGGGGTCACTTCAATACATTCATCTTCACGAGCAAAATCAAGAGATTCCTCCAAAGTGAGGCGGCGAGGAGGTGTAAGCCTCTCCAACTCATCTCCTGTAGAGGACCTCATATTCGTCAATTTCTTCTCTTTTGTAATGTTGACGTTCATGTCTTCTGGCCGCTTATTCTCACCTACGACCATTCCTTCATAAACCTCTTCCGTGGGGCCCACGAAAAATTCACCGCGTTGTGCAAGCTCAAGAAGAGCGTGGGATGTTGCAGCACCCGCCCGATCTGCCACCAAAGCCCCTGAAGAGCGATGCTCAATCGGGCCAGCCCATGGCTCATAGCCTGCGGCCGTTGACGCGGCAATTCCCGTGCCTCGCGTATCTGTCAAAAAAGCGGAACGAAAACCAATAAGCCCACGGGCCGGAACAATAAATTCCATCCGGACCCACCCAGTACCGTGATTAGACATATTCTCTAAACGCCCCTTACGGGCCGCCATAAGTTGCGTCACTGCTCCTAAATGTTCTTCGGGAACATCGATCGTGGAGTGCTCCATGGGTTCGTGTGCAACACCGTCAACTATGCGGGTAACGACCTGAGGTTTACCTACCGTCAGTTCGAAGCCTTCACGTCTCATGGTCTCCACCAACACCGCAAGGGCAAGTTCTCCACGACCTTGAACTTCCCATGCATCTGGACGCTGGGTTGGCAATACGCGAATCGACACGTTACCGACCAACTCTTTATCTAGCCGGTCTTTCACTTGTCGGGCAGTAACTTTTGTGCCACCTCCACGCCCTGACAAAGGTGACGTATTGATACCGATTGTCACCGAAATTGCAGGGTCATCGACTGCAATGGGAGGCAAGGGGCGGGGGTTTTCGATATCTGTAAGAGTGTCTCCGATGGTGATCTCTTCAATGCCCGCGATAGCAACGATGTCTCCAGGGCCAGCAGAATCGGCAGGGATCCGCTCCAATCCTTGAGTCGCCAAAATTTCTGTGACGGTGACAGGAGTAATGTCCCCGGAAGCTCGTACCCAGGCAACACGTTGCCCCTTATGCAGAGTTCCCTCATACATGCGCAGCAATGCAAGTCTGCCGAGGAAGGGAGAGGCATCAAGATTGGTCACATGCGCCTGCAAAGGAGCATCACCTTCAAAGGTGGGAGCTGGGATTCTGTCCAAAATCACCTGGAAAAGAGGCTCGAGAGTGCCATTATCTGGAAGCTCTCCATCCTGAGGCGCGGTGAGCGACGCGCTGCCTGCTTTCGCTGAGCAGTACACAACAGGTGTGTCTAGCAACGACTCCACATCTAAATCAGGAACCTCGTCCTCAAGGTCAGTGGCAAGATTCAAAAGAAGGTCATGCGTTTCGTCTACTACCGAGCTAATCCGGGCATCGTGTCGATCAACCTTATTGACTACTAAAACGACGGGAAGTTGTGCCGCTAAAGCCTTACGCAACACAAACCTGGTCTGTGGCAGCGGCCCCTCTGCCGCATCTACAAGCAAGACCACTCCGTCGACCATAGATAAGCCACGTTCGACTTCACCGCCGAAATCTGCGTGCCCGGGCGTATCGATAACGTTGATGGTCACAGGGCCTTCAACGGCGCCTGCTCCTGTGTAGGTAATTGCAGTGTTCTTCGCAAGAATCGTGATCCCACGTTCGCGCTCAAGATCACCTGAATCCATCGCTCGTTCGTCGACATGGGAGTGTTCACCAAAGGCTCCGCCCTGCCAGAGCATCGCATCGACCAGTGTAGTTTTCCCATGGTCGACATGAGCAACAATCGCGACATTGCGCAGATCTGAGCGCACAGGCATATACATCTCAATTCTTGGGGGACACGAGAAAGACCGGAGTTAGTCTACGTGCCCATCAGTGGTTCGATATCAGCCTTCGCTTTGCGGTGGTCCGTAGTGATGCATGATCTTCTTCTAGGCTGACGGCATCCATACGCGGTTCTACCCATTTGACGCATATAACCCCTACTAGCACGAAAACAGCGCCACCTATCTGGATGTACGTAAGTGTTTGGCCCAGCAGTATCCAGGCAAAAACAGTTGCCGCCAACACCTCATTAAGTGCCACGAACGACCCAAGTCGTGCACCTAACCGACGGGTGGCTTCAATGCCTGTGACATAAGCAAAGGCGGCGGTCACGACTCCGAGGAGCGCAAGTGCAAGCCACCACGGTAAAGATGTTGCCCCCAAGGCAACGGTGCCGGTGGTAAACGTAAGAGGGAGGATTCCCGTAATTCCAGCAATTCCGAGTGCTACTGCGGCGACACACAAACCTCCAGCAGCGAGCGTAATGCTGGGTATACCAGTCGTGTTATTTCCGGAAATGAGGAAGTACACCGTCGCCCCAATTGTGGCTCCGAGCGCCCACGCGACTCCCACTACATTCACAGAAACTCCTGTACCCACATTGAGCAGTAAGGCGAGACCTAAAACAGCAAGAGACGCACCTACGAAAGCCGCGGAACGGGGACGGTTTCCATATCGAAACCACAGCCACCCCACAACTACGAGAGGTGCCATGTATTCGATAAGTAGTGCTACCGAAACATCGAGAGTCTGGATCGCAACGAAGTAACACAATTGAGCCCCTGCAACCGCAAAAAGACCGTAGGCCACCATGGTGCCCATGCGAGAAAGGACGCGGTCCCAGAGTCCTCGCGCAGCGAGAAAACCAGGGACTGCCAAAACAACTGCTCCGATCACGACACGTGCCAACGTGGTCGCACCGGGACTCCAGCCAAGATCAAGCAGGCTTTTACCGACGCTTCCTGACAACCCAAAGAAGACTGCAGAGGCGAGGGCAAAAAGAAGTCCTGTAAGAAATCGTGAATTGGGCCCGTCATTACCAAAACTCTTCATAGCAAATGACACTAATGCTGGTGATGGTAATGTGTCAAATATGATTTTTACTCATGACACAGCGGAGTCTTTGGAAGCCGGGGTGTTTCTCGCGAACTCCGCACTCGAGCCCGACACGCTCGAAACAATGGATCAACTGGAATCCTTCTTTGCTCGATTCGAGTACAGCGGACCTCCCCCTAAAGAAGCCGATCTCATACAGGTGCGCAACATTCGCGGGGCACTATTTCAACTATTTAAAGCAACGCGTGACAGCGCCGTGCCCCTGGTGAACGCGATTCTCGCGGAGCAAAAAGCTGTGCCACAAGTGGTACGTCACGGAGGACTTGACTGGCACATTCACGCCACGAGTGACGAAAGTCCCCTTGCTACGCGAATTTTGGTGGAGTCCGCCATGGCAATGATTGACGTAATTCGCTCTGATGAAATGCGTCGTTTTGACCGTTGCCAGATGCATGACTGCGAAGGGATCGTTTTCGATCTCTCACGTAACAGATCCAAAAAGTACTGCTCGCTGACCTGCACAAACCGTGCCGCAGTTCAGGCGTACCGCGCACGCAAAACTAAGCAGTCACGCTAATAGGCGCCTATCAGCCAGGCCACTCTGCGCCGATTTAAGAAGGGTCCACTGCAGGGGGCCGAATCCACATCAGGGCCAGCCCTGACAACAAGAAGAGTCCAGCCAAAGTCACCAGAAGAGATGTCCCCGGAGAAACTCCGGTGGCTCCAAGCACGCTCTCCGAGAAGCTCGGAGTCGGAGTCGGTGTTGGCGATGGATCGCTGGAGGGCAACACACTCTCGGACGGAG
>WTKG01000177.1 GCA_011524475.1 Demequinaceae bacterium | reverse complement strand
CAAGGCATCTGAGGTAAAGACACGCACCGTTGGGAACAGCCGCAGCGCCTTGCCAGAAGTAATCGGCTCTGCCGGCGCAGCAGCGGAGCCTACTGCGGAAGGCTTCGCTGACGCTATCGAAAAAGTGCTCGCCATGAACGCCACAACCAGACGAATAAAAGCCCGCGCCCGGGCAGAAGAATTTCCGTGGTCAGCGACGGTGGACGGGTTTTTGGCCCTGCATAGTCAAGACGGTTCGTAACGGATTCGTCCGCTACCCTTATTTCCGTGTGGCCACGATACGGCCACGTAAGAGTGGCGACACGCCGCCAGTTTCATATAGCCAGCCAAGGAGAACGTTGTGGCAAAGAAGAAGGTCGTCAAATCTCAGGCCAAGCCTGCTGCCGGAAAGAAGTGGGAAGCCTCCGCTGAGGCGAAGAGCGCGGCCGGAACACTGAGGGTGTGGGCATGGGTGTCGTGGCTCGTCGCCATTGCACTCGAAGGCATCGCCATCTGGTGGCTCATGTCGCCGGACACCTTCTTCATAGACCTTGATTTCAATGTGTGGATTCTCGTAGGCGCGCTGGTGGTCATTGCAATCCTGGCGATTCTGGGTTCTCAACTGTGGAAGCGCGCGAATCAACACGACCCTGCTTCACGAAAAGACGCCTTTAAATTCTTTGTACAGAACCAGCTGGGTGCCATCGTCACTCTGATTGCCTTCTTGCCGTTAATCGTGATCATCTTGGCAAACAAAGACATGTCGGGGCGCGACAAAACTATTGCCGGCGCAGTCGGTGGCGTCTTAATGGTGGTGGCAGTCCTTCTCGGCATCTCCTGGAACCCTCCTTCCGTGGAAGAGAACACAGAGAATCTGGCGCAATACCCAGTGGAATCGGAGCGGATCATTGCTCTCACGGGTCAGGACCAGGTCTTCTGGGTGCTGAATGGCAGTGTCTATCACCTGTGCGCTGAGGCGGACGACGTGAACATCGAATCCGAAGACGGCCAAATCTACGCAGGCACAGTGGCGCAGGCCCGCGCAGAAGGCATGGAAGGCCTCACCCTTGAGATTGAGGACGAGTTGGGTGACTGCGGATTTGAGATCCCAGAAAACATTGACGACATCGTTGCCGAGGTGCGCGCGGAGCGGGAAAACGGCCCTGTCGTAATCGAGCCCTAGAGGCATCGCATCCGCAGTCGCCGAATTACGAAATTGCAATGTTTCGTAATTCGGTTTAGGCTCCTTCGTGGTCGCAGATCTGCGGCCCACCTCGAAGGAGAAACTCAGAATGTTTATGCGCACCAGCGCAGTAGTCGCCCTTGCCGCCACCACCTTGGTTGCCTGCTCTAGCCCAGCATCAGAAACACCCACGAGCGAAGCCGAATCAGATGGCACGCTAGTGGTGTATTCAGGTCGTAGCGAAGAACTTGTGGCCCCCCTCATCACCCAATTTGAGGATGCCACCGGGATCACCGTAGAGGTGCGGTATGCGGGGTCCACTGAATTAGCCGCCCTACTCCTGGAAGAAGGCGACGCGACCCCAGCCGACGTGTTCTTTTCTCAAGACGCCGGCGCCCTAGGAGCGGTGTCGAAAGAAGGCGCTTTCGTCACCTTGCCTGAATCCGTCACCGGAGCCGTAGATGCTGGCTTCACCTCGCAAGACGGCACCTGGGTAGGAGTCACCGGCCGTGCACGCGTCGTGGTCTATGACGCAGAAGAACTCACGGCAGACGAACTGCCCACCTCGATTCATGACCTCACCGACCCACGTTGGTCAGGCCAAGTCGGGATCGCCCCCACAAACTCGTCCTTTCAAGCATTTGTGACCGCTCTCAGAGTCCTCGAAGGAGAAGATGCGGCACGCGCATGGCTCGAGGCCATGGTCGCCAACGACGTGCAGATCTATCCCAAGAACACCCCCATTCGTGATGCGGTCAACGCCGGAGAAATAGATCTGGGTCTCATTAATCACTACTACTGGTATCGCCTCACAGCTGAAATTGGGGCCGAAAACTCCCGTGCGCAACTCTCTTTCCTGGAGGCAGGGGACGCTGGCTCCATTGTGAACGTGACGGGAGCTGGGCTCCTTGCTCCTGCCGCCAGCGATGCGGACGCACTGGAATTCATCGAATATCTGATATCCGACGAAGGCCAGCAGTACTTTGTCGACAACACGTTCGAGTATCCACTGGCAGGCGATGTGGAAAGCCCCACCGGCCTTCCCGGCCTGGGCAGTCTCACCAATCCGGAACTGGATCTTTCCGACTTGGATTCTCTGGCTGACACCACCGCCCTCCTCGCTGAAGTGGGACTGTTGTAACTGCAATGCTGCGTAGCGCCACGCATACCGAAGATGCCGAGTACACGTTCGGCTCGCATCGCGCTACGCGACGCCCGGTAAGCCACTACGTTCTCGCGCTGGGAGCCCTCTTTGCGGCAGCCTTGGCCGCAATCCCACTCGTCTACCTGCTCGTCAGAGTGTCCGCCGCCAACCCCACAGTCGTGTCTGAACTTGTGGCACGTGGCCGCACGCTAGAACTACTCTTCAACACCGTTGGGTTGGTGGTGTCTGTCGCGGCAGCAAGCCTGGTCATCGGGGTGACAATCGCATGGCTGGTCACTCGTTCTGATCTTGCCGGACGCCGCGCGTGGCTGGTTATTTCCTCACTACCTTTAGCTATCCCGTCGTATGTGGCGGCGTTCGGCTGGGTGGCCACCACACCGTTGCGCGGATTCTGGGGAGCCTGGTTGGTTCTCACTGTATGCAACATTCCCCTCGTCACTCTTCCCACCGTGGCGGCCTTGCGGCAATCAAACAGTGGCGCCGAGGACGTCGCCCGCACTCTCGGGAAATCCCGCATCGCTGCGTTTATGGCCGCCACCTGGCCCCAGGTGCGTCCCGCCGCGCTCGCCGGCACACTCCTTGTCTCTTTGTATGTCTTAAGTGACTTCGGAGCCGTTGCGCTCATGCGATTTGATGCCTTTACATGGGCCATTCACACGGCCTACAGCTCGCTTTTTGACCGTACTTTGGCGGCAACGCTTTCCGTTCTTTTAGCCGTCCTAGGCATCGCACTTGTGTATGCGGAACGGCGCGCGCGTGGGGCGCACACACGCTTCGGGAGCACTGTCACCACCCGCACCCCGGTCGTTCCCACTCCCCTGGGACGTGGCGCAATCCTGGCCCATACGGGGTTGGCAAGCATTGCCGTTCTTTCGCTCGGAGTGCCGCTGGCTACTTTGGTGCGATACCTAGGACTGCGAGTCGAGGGGGCTATTGCAGTGACCGCCGCCGATCTTGCCGCTGACCTCGGAGCCACAGTGATGCTTGCCGGCGCAGGGGCAGCCATCGCACTTACGCTCTCCTTCCCTATCGGACTCTTCGCCGCACGCGTAGGTGGCGCGCTTGCACGCCTTGCCGAATCCGTCAGTTATTTGGGGCTTGCATTGCCCGGAATCGTGGTGGGCCTCGCCCTTGTGTTTTTTTCGTTGGCGGTAGTGCCCGCGCTTTACCAGACCGGACTCATGCTTGCCTTCGCATACGGAATACTTTTCTTGCCCAAAGCGCTCGGCGCAGTTCGTTCTTCTATAGAACAGGTGGAACCAGGATTAGAAGATGTCGGGCGCACCCTAGGTGAAACCCAGTGGGGGGTGTGGAGACGAGTCACCGCCCGCATTGCGTGGCCCGGAATTGGGGCTGGAGCACTTCTTGTTGCCCTTACTGCCATGAAGGAGCTTCCTGCCACATTGCTGCTACGTCCCACGGGAACAGACACCTTGGCGACCTCTCTGTGGCGCCTCACGGAAGCCAGCGCCTATAGCGCAGCCGCCCCCTACGCTGTGTTATTGATCGTGGCTGCCACGATCCCGACTTTGCTGCTGACACGGGAAGCGATGGCACATACCGCCCCACGTAAAGGGGCGCGGTTATGAGTGACGTGTTGTTGCGGGAGATTGTCGCCGGTTACGAAGGCTCAGAAGATGTCTTATCCGGCATCACTATGACTATTCCCCACGGTGACCTTGCCGCAATTTTGGGGCCCTCGGGTTCAGGAAAATCTACTCTCTTACGAGTCATTGCAGGACTGGTGCGACCTCGTGCCGGAGCAGTAATGCTCGGCGGGAGGGCAGTGTCAGGCCCCCGGGTCCACGTACCTACGGAGAAACGTCGTATTGGGCTCGTCCCTCAAGACGCCGCACTATTTCCTCATTTGAGCGTGCGCGCAAACGTGGCCTTTGGCCTACCGCGGACGGAAAGGAACAGCGCGCGGGTAGCGCAGATGCTTGATCTGGTAGACATGTCCGACTTTGCCGATCGCTCCCCCGGGGAACTCTCCGGCGGCCAACGCCATCGCGTGGCCTTGGCTCGCGCATTGGCCCCCGACCCCGACGTGGTGTTGCTGGACGAACCTTTCTCTGCACTCGACGCATCCCTGCGCACCGAGATTCGCGCACACGTGCGCCGGGTGCTGCGTTACGCCGGCGCCACCGCGATCTTGGTCACACACGACCAGGACGAAGCCCTCTCCATCGCGGACCAGGTAGCTGTGGTGAACAACGGGCGCCTTATGCAGGTAGGCACCCCAGCGGAGCTCTACACAGAACCCGCTTCACGATGGGTGGCACAGTTTGTGGGAGGGGCAATAGTGCTTGCCGGACGGTGGAATGGAAAAGCCGTGGAATGCCCACTAGGCACCGTTCCCGCTCGTGTTCACGGCACTGAAACCCCTGCGAAAGGTGCCGCAGTGGATGTGGTGCTACGCCCCGAACAAATGGCTCTGCATCCGCGTGGAAAACGTGCCCCGACAGGAGTCACTGCCCTGGTGCGTGACGTCGAATACTTTGGTCACGATTGCCTCGTCACCCTGGACCTGCCCGGGCACCCTGAACCGGTGCAGTCTCGTGTGCTCGGCAATCAGCAGTGGGCGCGAGACTCTGAAGTAGTGGTGACTGTGACGTCAGAAGGAATTGCGTTCACGTAACATTCAGGCTTCTGGCTTCCATGGGCCGGGAGGAACTATAGGCACCTCTCGCATTTTCCATAGCGGCGAAAAAATCACGAAAAGAATTCCGAAAGCATTACCTATTCCTGCGATCCAAAAGGCGGTCGCAAGGCCCGCTGTTTCGGCAATGATCCCACTGAGAAGGGCCCCCAGCGGGCCAATTCCCCAGATAAGAGTGCGAAGCGACGCTGTCATACGTCCGATCATTCGTGGCGGACATTGTTGTTGGCGCATAGTCACCTGGAGGATGTTGTAGGCAACGATCCCAAACACCGCCACAAAGGAGCTCACGAAAAGAATCACGAATGCAGTCATTCGATCCGTATAGAACACCGCAATAGGCATAGCGAACGCAATAATCTCAATCAGATACGCCACCCCGATGCCGTGACCGTCCCCGAAACGTCGCGCCAACGCGGGAGCCGCAAAAGCGCCCACGATCCCGCCCACAGCACCAGCACTGAGAAAAAGTCCCCACACCAGAGTGTCAGCGCCGAGTTCACGCAACACCAATACCGGCATCATCGTGAAGCCGATAGCCCCGAACAGGTTAGATGTCGCCGCCGAGAGCGCAACCGGGCGAATAAAGGGATGACGAAAGAC
>WTKG01000036.1 GCA_011524475.1 Demequinaceae bacterium | reverse complement strand
AGCTAGCCAAGTCAGCAGCAGTGGTGTTGGTGTCATCGCCACCGATCGTATGCAAGACGTCCACGCCGTCATTCTTGAGCTGTTCGGCAGCTACTGCTAACGGATCTTGGCCTTCACGCACCAAACCACGGCGTACGCAATCGTCCACATTCGTAAGTTTGACGCGGGAGTTGCCGATGGGGCTCCCGCCGAACTCGTGCAACACCCCGGCGGCGTCACGAACGTCCTGAGTAATCTCAAGCGATTTTCCGCGCAGGAGGCCGTCATACCCGTGTTCGTAGGCAATAAGTTGCACGTCAGGTGCGACTTCGGTGTACCGGCCAATCAAACCGCCCACGGCAGACGACAAACAGGGAGCAAAGCCACCCGCAGTCAGAAGAGCAACGCGACGCACTGCCATGCGAATCTCCTCGGTGAGTGAGCGAATGAAAGGGGAACGAGAGCCATTCTAGAGGTGCTGTGTGCCGCACGGTGGACCAGCGGCGCAGGTGTCAATCTCCGAGCTCGCCTTCCCACTGGCCGCTGGAGGCTCGGTCCATTTCACGCTTGACTGCTCCTGCGTCTCTGTCTACGTATTCTTGGCCCGATTCTCGCTGGATTGCCTGCATGATTTGGTCTGTTACTTCACGCAACACCTCGCGGTCGTCTTGTTTTCCTGCGAGATGAGAAAAGTCGAGCGGCGGCCCCACTTTTACGCCCGTTTGGTGGCGGCTGGGAACCTTCTTGCCGATGGGCTGCGCGATGTGCGTATCGATCATGGCCACGGGAATCACGGGACAACCAGACTCGATCGCCATGCGCGCCACACCGGTGCGCCCGCGATACAACTTCCCGTCTGGGCTACGCGTTCCTTCGGGGTAAATCCCCAAAAGTTCCCCATTCGCAAGCACCTGAAGACCGGTACGCACTGCCGCCTCGGTTGCCTTACCTCGACCGCGATGCACCGGAATGGTGCCCACACCGGACATAAAGGCGCGCACCAAGGCGCCTCGGACGCCTTTTCCGGTGAAGTATTCAGACTTACCCAAAAACACCACCTTGCGCTTCATTACAAGAGGCAAGAACAGGGAATCCGAAAACGACAGATGGTTTGACGCCATGATGGCGCCACCTTCCGCCGGAATGTTCTTGAGCCCTTTCGCCCACGGCCGATACACGACCTTGAGGCCTGGACCGAGCAGAACATACTTAAAAAACTTGTACACGGCACCTTCTTTCCTTACGTCTAACCTATCCGCCACAGAACCATCTGCTGCACCACAGACAGAAGAAATCGCCCTCACGTGTTCTCGAACACTGCTGACGGCTGTATCGTGAGGCATCGGCCCGATAGCCAATGGAGACCATCGATGAGCCCTCGTGCAGCAAGTGCAGACCCGAAAAACATCAACGCGCTCTTGGAGCGGGCCTGGGCCAAACGTCCAGATGCTGTGGTGATTTCCCACACTCGACCCGAATCCCCTGACGACTGGATCGACATCACCGCGAGCGAAGCACTCGATATGGTGAATGCTGTCGCTCGCGGCCTCATCGCCAAGGGCGTGAAGGTGGGCGAACGAGTCGGCATCATGAGCCGCACGCGATACGAATGGACGATTTTCGACCTCGCGTGCTGGGCTGCCGGAGCAGTGCCGGTCCCGATTTACGACACAAGTTCTGCCGACCAGGTGGACTGGATCACGTCCGACTCGGAAATCTCGCTGGTGATGGCAGAGAACAGTGACCTGCGTCGCACCGTCGAATCCGTCGCTACCGGTCAGTCCCCCGTGCGGGAAGTCCTCACGATCGACAGCGGTGCCCTAGAAGAACTCGCAAACGCAGGCGCCGCGGTTTCTGAAGACGACCTTGCCAAGCGCCGTGCGAGCGCCAAGAGCAAAGACCTCGCCACCATCATTTACACCTCTGGTACCACTGGACGCCCCAAAGGCGTACGTCTCACGCACGGAAACCTGGTGCACCAGGCCATCAATGTTCCAGGTGAAGTCGCGGAGGTTCTGCGCGCACCTGGAGCGCAAACACTGCTGTTCCTTACCCTCGCGCATTCCCTTGCACGCGTGGTGGAGGTGGTCTGTCTCACGGAATGTGTGCGGCTCGGATACACCCCAGACGTCACCAAGTTGGTCGGCAACATGGCCTCTTTCCGCCCCTCATTTGTTTTGGCAGCACCGCGTGTATTCGAGAAGATTTACAACTCTGCAGAAACGAAAGCCACAGCGGGCGGTCGTGGCGGTATCTTCCGGTGGGCAGCAGCCCAAGGAATCGCTTTTGCCGAAGCTGAAGACAAGGGGAAGGTCTCCCCTGGGCTCGCGCTGAAGTACCGGATTGCGAACGCGCTGGTACTCAGCAAAGTCAAGGCCGTGTTTGGCGGAAACGTCACCCACGCCATCTCCGGTGCGGCTCCCTTGGGGGCTCGACTGGGGTACTTCTTCCGCAGCCTGGGAATTGAGGTGCTCGAAGGCTATGGCCTCACCGAAACCACGGCGGCTTCACACGTGAATCGCCCAGGTAAGGCGCGTATCGGGTCTGTGGGAGTTCCGCTTCCAGGCCTTGAATGCAAGTTGTCGAAAGATGGCGAAGTACTCATGCGCGGCCCGATGCTATTTGACGGCTATCACCGCAACCCCGAAGCCACGAAGGAAGTTCTTAAGCGTGGATGGCTTCACACCGGCGATATCGGCACGATGGACGCCGACGGATTCCTCACTATTACCGGACGTAAGAAGGAAATCATCGTGACGGCGGGCGGCAAAAACGTGGCCCCTGCCGTGCTCGAAGACCGGTTACGAGCGCACCCGCTGGTGAGTCAATGCGTGGTGGTCGGCGACAATAAACCCTTTATCGGCGCACTCATCACGCTTGATACGGAAGCGCTCCCGGCATGGCTGGAAGCACGTCAGTTAGGCGAGATGACCCCTGGCGAGGCCGCGCTCAACACAGAGGTGAAGGCTGCTATTGACGAGGCAGTGGAGACCGCTAATCAACAGGTCTCCCGTGCAGAGTCGATCCGCCGTTACAGGGTGCTAGATGTGGACTGGTCCGTCATGTCCGGGCACGTCACACCGTCCATGAAGTTGAAGCGCACCAAGGTAATCGAAGACCACGCCGCCGATGTAGCGGATATATACGAAACACCGTAAGACGGGCGAACGCGGCGCCATGGGGCGCGGCGGCCAGCAGGCTTACACCGACTGAGTAGCGCTAGCCCAGCGTTCAAGGAGATCTGCCGCACGCCCTTGAGTAAGTGCGGTGCGCGCATGTCCCATTGCGGCGCTCATGCGCTCAGGAAAACTGCCATGTGTTGTTCCACTCTGGGTTGCTTGCGCCACAAGAGCCGCAGCAGCATTCACGACCACGGTGTCCAGCACTGGGCCTTCTTCGCCAGCGAACACTGCCCTCGCAACATCAGCGTTATGTTCGGGGTCTCCTCCACGTAGATCGTCAAGGGTGATGCTTGGTAGCCCCAGGTCGCTGCGTACATCAATCGTGGCGCGAGTGATGGCACCGTCACGTACTTCCCACACCTCTGTCGGCGCTGTGGCAGCTATTTCGTCTAACCCATCATGGTTACTGAAAAGGACAGCGTCGCGCCCTTGAGAGGCAAACACTCCTGCCATCAAAGGGGCCCGCTCCACATTCGCCACCCCCACAGCAGAAGCCGCGGGCTGAGCCGGGTTGGTCAGCGGTCCCAGAATGTTAAACGTGGTGGGTACCGCAAGCTCTTTGCGTACGGGGCCAGCAAAACGCATGGCCGGGTGAAAAGTCATAGCGAAACAAAACGTGATACCTGCCTGACGCAAGACTTCTGCCACCTGCTCTGCAGAGAGATCAAGATTCACCCCGAGCGCTGCCAACACATCAGCGCTACCTGACCGAGAAGATGCGGCGCGGTTACCGTGTTTCACCACCATCGCCCCTGTGGCTGCTACTACTACCGCAGCCATCGTCGAGATGTTGACTGTGTGGTGGCCATCCCCACCCGTACCCACCACATCTACCGACGGTCCCGTGACCTGCAGCGGGGTTGCATGCGCAAGCATGGTCTCCACGAGACCAGACACCTCTGCAACCGTTTCCCCCTTCGTGCGCAAGGCGGCAAGCATGGCGGAGAGCTGCACGGGAGAAACGGAATCTGTCAACACCTGTTCCATCATCCATGCGGCTTCAGGCTGCTCCAAGCCTTGCCCGTTCATCACGCGGCCAAGCAAGGTCTCCCATGTCATCTCTATCAGTTTCCTCAATCGTCCAGAGCAAGAATTTCTTCTACCGCAGCACGGACTTCGAACGCGTCGAGTGGGTGAGCTACCGCCGCATCTGCTTCCGACCACGTAGCGAGCCAGGCATCATCGGCACGCCCCACCAGCAACAGCACTGGTGGCGGGTTGTACAGTTCGTGTTTCACTTGCCGGCTGATTCCCATGCCGCCCACTTTGGCGGCCTCTCCATCAAGAATCACTACGTCGAAACTGCGTTCATCGATCTGGGCAATGGCGGCATCGTGTGTGGCTGTTTCTACCCACCGCACTTCGCGTGTTCCGATGCTGTTGCCTACCGCAAAGCGCACCGCTTCACGCACTTCAGAGTTATCGCTGTACAACAAAATATGCGCGTATCGGGAATCTAGTTCGCTACTGCCTCGAGTGGCCACATCAGTCATGTGTCCATTTTGGCACGGCATCGACTAGTCGAATCCCGCACAACACCCCGCCTATGGCTCTCGAAGGGTGCTGACCTGCGCCATAATGGGGCCATGGCTGAAGCGGCAACACTCACCAACCCCATTCACGCAACCCGACCGAACCGGGTTGCCGTGGGAACCATCGTCTGGCTCGCAAGCGAATTGATGTTTTTTGCCGGACTCTTTGCCATGTACTTCACGCATCGTGCACAGGCCCCAGAAATCTGGGCCGAGTCCACGGCGCTACTCGACATCCCCTTTGCTTTAGTGAACACAATCATTCTGGTGGCATCGTCATTTACCTGCCAGGCAGCCGTGTTTGCTGCAGAGCGGTTCCAACGCCGCCGCACCGGCGCGCTATGGAATATGCGTGCGTGGGGAATGCACGAGTGGATGGTGCTCACCTATCTCATGGGTTCTGTGTTCGTTGCAGGCCAGGTGTTCGAATACGCCCACCTGGTGCAAGAAGGCATCACCATCAGTAGCAGCACCTACGGATCTGTGTTTTACCTGGCTACGGGCTTCCATGGCCTGCACGTCGTAGGTGGTCTGATAGCCATGTTGTATGTTCTCGGTCGGTCTTTTGTCGCCAAACGTTTCGGTGAACACGAAGCGATCACCACTATCGTCGTGTCGTATTACTGGCACTTTGTCGATGTTGTGTGGATCGGCTTGTTCGCCGTGATTTACATTCTCAAATAAGAAAAAGGGGTCATGAACGCATTCGCTTCTTTGCGTCGCCACAAAGCAGCACCTTTGGTGTTGCTTACTGGTCTGCTCGCCATCGTCGCAGGCAGCCTGGCACTTACAAGCAGCGGCACCGCGCGTGCAGACGACGTCGCCGTGGGGCAGGCAATAGTGGAGGGCGAGAAACTTTTTGCCGCCAACTGCGCTACCTGCCACGGTCTTGACGCAGAAGGCATTGAAGACATTGCTCCATCCCTCAT
>WTKG01000085.1 GCA_011524475.1 Demequinaceae bacterium | reverse complement strand
CCGGCACAAGGAGCATGCGGACAATCGTGGCGTCAAGGAACACCGCAATGGCAAGCCCGATCCCGACCTGTTTGATGATCAGCACATCCCCGGCAGCGAAGCCCAGGAACACCAAAATGATGATCGCGGCTGCAGAGGTGATGATGCGTCCCGATCTTTGAAGCCCCAAGCGCACCGCCGCGTTGTTTTCCATTCCTGAATCTACGAGTTCTTTGATGCGGGCAAGGAGGAACACTTCATAGTCCATGGCTAGCCCAAATCCAAAAGCCACCAGGAGCACCAAAACGTACGTTTCGATTCCTCCGAGGCTGTCGATTCCGAGCACGTCATCAAACCATCCGTATTGGAAGATAGTGACGAGTATTCCCACCGATGCCGTGAGGGACAAACTGTTGATGATCAGGGTCTTGAGAGGAACCAGTATCGAGCCAGTCATAAGGAACAACAACACAAACGTGGCGACCACCACCACGCCTGCGGCGACAGGTAAGCCATCGACAACAGAGTTCACGAAATCAATCTGGTTTGCTGCTTGACCTCCGACATATGTGGGGAACGGAGAATCGAGGGCTCGAATATCTTCCACCACGCTGATCGCGGCGGGGCTGCCTTTGTCCGAGGCCTCGATCTGTACACCCACAAAAGCAAGCTCCGGTTCTTCGGGGAGGGTGAGTACGGGAGAAACGGACACGACTCCCGGCAGCTCTTGCACCGTGGCGCTCCATTCCGTGAGTTCCTCCACCGTCGACTCAGCCATGATCTGGATTGCAGCCCCTTCTACAGAAGCAGCGGCGAGCAATGGGTAGCGGTCGTCAAACGCCGCAAGATAGGAACGGTCCGGATCGTCCAGAGGCAGGGTCTCTGATTCTGAGTTCCGTAACGTAAGAGATGTTGCGGGCCATGCAAAGGCAAGCAGTATCGCGAAAGTCATCGTGAGCACGAGCCAGGGGCGACGCTGAACCCACGTCGCAAGAGAAGAGAAAAATCCTTCATCCCGTTCCACGTCGGCAGATACTCGCACCAATGTGCGTATGCCGGGGATTTTGCTGAGTGGGCCTGGGCGCACAATTCGTTCACCATAGAGGTATGCGATTGCTGGTACGAGCGTCATGGCAACCAGCACCGCGGTAGTGACCACACCTAAAGCCGCGCCACCGATTCCGGTGAGGAACTCTGGGGCGAAGAACAACAGCCCGGATACGGCAATGGCTACCGTGATGCCAGAAAAGAAGACGGTGCGGCCGGCTGTTTCCATTGTTCGCACCAGCGCGTGGGTGCGGATTTCGCTTTCTAGGTTTTTCTGGGCGCGTTTCAACTCTTCACGGAAACGCGAAACGATCAATAGTCCGTAGTCGATGCACAACCCGATGCCCAGCACAGTGACCACATTGGGTGCCGCGGAGTCGATGTCTTGGATAAAGGTGAAGCCGTAGAGGACGGCGAGGCCTCCTGCAATGGAGGCAATAGCTCCAATTATCGGGGTAGATGCCGCGAGAAAACCTCCAAATACCAGCACCATGACGAGTAAAGCTAGAGGCAGGGCGATGGCTTCCCCTGTGATCAGATCTTCTTGCAGTTGCACGTCGAAACTGTCAAAAAACAAAGGGTTAGAAAACACGTGCATAGAAGGGGATTCTGCTTCCACAGAGTCGCGGAGCTCCACAGAAGCCAAAGCCATTACCTCGGTTAACGCGTCACGTATGTGTTTATGTTGTACGAGTACGTCCTCGCTTGCGGATGAGGCAAGGGACACAAAAACCAAGAAACCTGGTTCGCCGTTTGTGACCAGGGCGGCAGGAGGAATCGGGTCACCGCTCGCAGTAACAGGGTCAAAGGCAGGGCCCAAGAGTGGTGCTCCGAAGGGGTGGGAGACCGATATCACGTCTTCTTGTTCAGCGACGTTGTGAAGTTCCTCCAGGAACACGCCTGCGATGTCTGGGTTCTGCGGGTCGTAGCCTAAAAATTGACCGGTAACCGTGCTGGGAGCATCCGCAGGTACGGCTCCGAGGAATGTTTCCGTCACCCGAAAGGCGTCGGAACCAGGAACCTCGGGCACTCCCGTTCCGGTGCGATGTTCGAGGTTTCCGTATCCACCCACTCCGACAGCGGCGAGCGAGAAGAAAGTCGCGGCAAGCGCAACCCAGGCAATCACGACAATCAGTGGTCGGCGGGCGATTCCATGGGCAAGGTGGGAGAAAATCGACATGCCATAAAAATATCAAGGAACCTTGTGTCGTCTTCACCGGTGCAGCGGCACACGCTATCTCTAGGATGCAGGCATGGACCTTTTCGATGCTTCCCATGATTCTGGTCGGGGGATACCTGTGGCGCGCGACTCCAGCCCACTTCCGGTGCGCATGCGGCCGCAGTCCCTCGAAGACGTGGTGGGGCAAGACCACTTGTTACAACCGGGAAGTCCTTTACGGCTATTAATAGAGGCCGACCATGCCCCTTCTTCCGTCATCTTGTGGGGTCCCCCTGGAACAGGTAAAACGACCCTCGCCTACCTTGTCGCAGGGACACGGTCCTTTGTGGAATTGAGTGCCGTTACTGCCGGAGTGAAAGATGTCAGAGCGGTTATTGAGGCATCGAAACGTGCGATTGCTACGGGGGCGGACCCGACTGTTCTCTTTATCGATGAGGTGCATCGCTTCACTAAGGCCCAACAAGATGCTCTTCTGCCTGCCGTGGAAAATCGCTGGATTACCTTGGTGGCGGCAACCACAGAAAATCCCTCGTTTTCCGTTGTGGGCCCTCTGCTCAGCCGCAGTTTGTTGTTGACGTTGCATCCGTTGGACGATGCCGCGATTGGGGCTCTTATCGACAGGGCACTCACGGACTCGCGAGGACTTGCCGGCACGGTTGACCTGACGCCAGAGGCGCGTGAGCACATTGTGCGAGTGGCGGGAGCCGATGCCCGTAAGGCGCTGACAATCCTCGAAGCTGTGGCCCGGGCCGCAGGTGAGGGTGGGACGATCACCGCGGACATCACTGCGCAGACTATGGATGCGGCTTTGGTTGCTTATGACAAAAATGGCGACCAGCACTATGACGTCATTAGCGCTTTCATTAAATCGGTCCGGGGTTCCGATGTGGACGCGGCGTTGCATTACCTGGCCCGCATGGTGGTGGCGGGAGAGGATCCCCGGTTTATTGCCAGACGTATGGTCATCCTCGCCGCGGAAGATATCGGAATGGCGGATCCCCAGGCTCTCGTGATTGCCCAAGCAGCGGCGGATGCGGTGTCCTTTATTGGGATGCCGGAGGGGCGCATCATCTTGTCGGAGGCGACGGTGTACCTTGCGGCAGCCCCTAAGTCGAACGCGGCGTATCGCGCCATAGATGCAGCCATCGCTGACGTGCGAGCAGGAAAAGCGGGGCAGGTGCCGCAGCATCTGCGGGATGCCAGTTACCCAGGAGCGAAGGACCACGGGCACGGCGCCGGGTATATCTATGCCCACAAGGCTCCGCATGCCGTCGCGGCACAGCGCTACCTGCCGCACGCGTTGGCAGACGCGGTTTACTACTGCCCGACTGACCGAGGGGTGGAAAAAAGCGTTGCCGAACGACTCGCCGCGATCAAAAATATTCTTGAACGTCGCGAAAATGAGTAATACCGGCTATTCTTGTATCAGCCCTCGCGGACGGTTGGCTGCTGTCTCCGCGACAATGACAGAGTGATAGTGCATATTCGCATTATCCGGCTATACCGTGTGAAGGAATTTTTGTGACATCAGTGAAGCGTGCGCGCCGTCAGGTGCGACTATCCCGTGCCTTGGGCATCGCATTGACCCCTAAGGCAGTGAAGCACTTCGAAAAACGTCCTTACCCTCCAGGTGAGCATGGCCGCACCGCGCGCCGCAAAGAGAGCGACTACGCGGTTCGGTTACGCGAAAAGCAGCGCCTACGCGCACAGTACGGCCTCCGGGAAAAGCAAATGTTGCGCGTGTTCGAAGAAGCGCGCTCGGAATCGGGCACGACGGGTGAGGCGTTTGTCGAACTCTTGGAGATGCGCCTGGACGCACTTGTACTTCGTTCCGGTTTCGCCCGCACCATACTTCAGGCTCGGCAGGCAGTTCTGCACCGGCACATTCTTGTGGACGGCCAGATTGTGGATCGCCCTTCCTTTCGGGTGAAGCCAGGCCAGACCATTCAAGTCAAGCCCAAAGCGGCGTCGCTTGACCCCTACATGGCTGCCGCCGCCGGGGCCCACGCGGACGTGCTTCCTGAAGTTCCGGACTACCTTGACGTGAAGTTGGAGAAACTGACCACCACGTTGGTGCGCCGTCCCAAGCGTTCTGAAGTTCCGGTGACGTGTGATGTCCAGCTGGTTGTCGAGTTCTACGCTCGCTAGGTTTTCGTGAGACGAGGTCACGATGCAGACCGCGGAGATTCGTAAGCGGTGGCTTGATTTTTTTGAGGCACGAGATCACGCTGTAGTTCCCAGCGCGTCGTTAGTCTCTCCTGACCCATCCTTGCTGTTTACCGTGGCGGGGATGGTGCCGTTTATTCCGTACATGCTGGGCCAGCAGTCGGCCCCGTGGCCACGGGCGACCTCGGTGCAAAAGTGCATTCGCACGTTGGACATTGACGAGGTAGGAAAAACGACTCGTCACGGCACTTTTTTTCAGATGAACGGCAACTTTTCTTTTGGAGATTACTTCAAAGAAGAGGCCATTCGTTATGCATGGGAGCTCGTCACTGGAAGTGAAAAAGACGGCAATTACGGCTTCAAAGAAGAAGACATCTGGGTCAGCGTTTTTCGAGATGACGACGAAGCTGCTCAGTTATGGCTGGAAAACACCTCGCTGCCTGCCGAGCGGATTGTGCGTCGGGGAAAGAAAGACAATTTTTGGTCTACTGGCCAGCCCGGGCCCGCCGGGCCGTGTTCGGAAATCTTTGTAGACCGAGGTCCAGAATTTGGTCGCGATGGCGGCCCTGAGGTAGACGAAGAACGCTTCCTGGAAATCTGGAACCTCGTGTTTATGCAGTACGAACGCGGGGCGGGGGAGGGGAAAGAAGACTTTCCCATCCTGGGTGACCTGGCGCAAAAGAATATCGACACAGGTATGGGCCTGGAACGGGTCGCCTTCCTCAAACAAGAGGTAGATAACCTCTACGAAATTGATGAAGTGGTCCCAGTGATACGGGCTGTGGAACACATGTCTGGCATTCGCTACGGAGCCGCCGCCGACACTGACGTGCGGATGCGAGTGGTGGCAGATCACGTGCGTTCCGGTCTCATGTTGATGGCAGACGGAGTGGTGCCCGGCAATGAGGGTCGGGGGTACGTCTTAAGACGCTTGCTTCGGCGTTCCATTCGTGCAATGCGCCTGCTTGGTGTGGAGGACCGCGCATTGGGAGAACTGCTGCCGGTATCTAAAGATGCGATGGCTCCTTCGTACCCGGAGTTAGAACCGGCTTTTGAAAAAATTTCTCAGATCGCCGATGCGGAAGAAGACGTTTTCCGTCGCACCTTGTCGCAGGGGACCACGATCTTGGACACAGCGGTGGCGCGCACGCTCTTTTTGCTCCGCCATAAGAGAGCGGAAGCCTTCCTCGTCTACCTGCACTCCCTGCTCCGCAGCCATCTCCAGTGTGAGGTCGATGGGGAAGCCGTAGGTGTCATGAAGCTGGAAGGCGTCGGAGGCGTCGAGTACGTGCCCTCCTTCAG
>WTKG01000082.1 GCA_011524475.1 Demequinaceae bacterium | reverse complement strand
CAATTGCTCCCACGATGATCGAAATGAAGCGAAGCCGATTAATCAGCAGAGTTTCATCTTCCGAAAGCGGGTTATTGGGGTCTTGAAGGGTGGGGCCTTCTTGATCCGGCGTCTCGACACTGGGACTCGGGGTCTCCATGGCCACAAGCGCCTGCTCGGCAACCGTGACGTCAAATGCGGTGGCACTCGCGGGAGCCGCCACACACAAAGACAAGGCCACACCGGCAAGGACTGACCAAGAAATAATTTTTTTCATACGACGAAACTACCTCATGATTTACCCACTGTGACCTGGACGACAGTAGATTAATCACATGCTGCTGTCCGATGGCGATATCCGCGCACAGATTGATGCGAAACGCGTTGCACTTGAACCGTATGACTCGGAGATGATTCAGCCCTCGTCAATCGACGTAAGGCTGGATAAGTTCTTCCGAGTATTCGATAACCATAAGTATTCGGCGATTGACCCCAGTGTGGAGCAAGCGGACCTCACCCGTCTTGTGGAGGTAGACAAGGAATCCCCCTTCGTTCTGCACCCAGGGGAGTTCGTGCTTGGCTCTACATACGAGTCAGTCACACTTCCTGACGACATTGCGGCACGGCTCGAAGGAAAGTCATCCCTGGGTCGCCTCGGGTTGCTCACACACTCCACTGCAGGTTTCATTGATCCAGGCTTTGAAGGCAACGTCACGCTTGAACTTTCCAACACCGCCACGTTGCCCATCAACCTCTGGCCAGGAATGAAAATTGGACAGTTGTGCTTCTTCCAACTTTCCAGCCCCGCGGAGCATCCATACGGCTCCGGACCATACGGTTCCAGATACCGTGGTCAGCGGGGCCCTACGGCATCTCGGTCTTTCACAAACTTTCACCGCACCGAGATTTAAAAAGTACCCCCGCGGCTACTCTGAAATCACTGTTGTGTCACCGCGGAAGGCTGCCCAAGCAAACCAGAAAGTGTCAATGGTGACCGCTGTTTCCAGTTGAGTTCCTTCAAAAAAACCTGCAATGGCGCGACCATTGCTATTCCATGTAGAGCCAGTTTCCGCATCCACTAACGTGACCGCGCCGCTGGCATCGACTGTTGGCTCGAAAGTCAGATCCTGGCCCTCAACTCGCGCAATAAAACTCCTCGTCCAGGGAATTTCACGTCCCTCTGCAATCGAAATGTCATCGAGTGCCGAGGCAAGTCCATCAATGGCAACAATGACAATCGGATCGTCATCAACTTCCACGGTGATGGCACCCACAGCAGCCACTGCCTGGGTCACCACAGCAACGGAGTCGGTTGCGCTGGGGAACGCAACAATCCTGGTCTTGGATAACAGTCGATCATCTTCCCGGGCGACGGGGAAAAGCGGGTCGGACCCCACTTCGTCGTAACCCACGTAAGGGTTACGCCCATAATTACGTACGTGACCAGTATCGCGACTCAAGACCCATCCATCTGGATGCTCCTCACGCCACTGTGACCACGGCACCATGGTGACGGGGACAAAATCTAGTTGAGTTCCTGCCAGGTGGCCTACTCCCGCTCTCCCGTGCACCTGAGGCCACAATGACTCAGTTTGACGGTCGAACATCACTAGATCTGAGTTATAGAGCATGCCGCTCACACCAAAAGAGAGCACCCGATCATCCACTCGACGGTCAAAGGCAATAGCGGTATTGCACAACGGGCAATACGTGATGACTAACGGAACTCCGTCCACGGTGTCATTCACAATCTCGTGCCAGGTAAGAATCCGGACGGGATACGCCCGGTGGTGTCCGTTAAAGTCCAGTGTCACAACGGGCTCGTGATCTTCAAGCCACAGCACCGAGTCTGCCGGCTCGAATCGAGGCTGGTTAATCGACGGAATCCCATCCGGAGGTGGCCCTCCGCTACGTAGCCCTGCAGTATCAATATGTGCAGGAGGGTGACCTTCATCGAAAGGCGCATCAACAGCGCTCAAGATGTCGTCCTCGCGAGGATCCGCAAAAACCTCTTCCAGAACCACAGATGTGCCGAATGCAGGATCAGGCGACTCTGCGGTCGCTTCCAGGTCTTGCGCCAAAGGGGTGCACGCGGTGATACCCACTAGCAACGCCACAGTACCTGTCACTGTTGTGCTCTTGTTCATACGCATGGGAACAGTCCGCCTCCGGACAAAATTCCTTATCTAAATCCCCGGTAGAGTGGAATCTACGACAGGGGAGCGTCAGACTTCACGGTAGGGCGCTGAGAGTGCGGAATGGCCGCAGACCCTCGCACCTGATCCGGTTAGCACCGGCGTAGGGAGTCGAGTCTCGTCCCCTCCTATGCGGAGGCCACAATGAAAACCACACCCATATGGGGTGCCGCGACCGCACTCGCCCTGACTCTTTCCAGCTGTAGCGCTGCCGTGGACACCACCACTGTCACCGTCATCACACACGACGCTTGGGCCATGTCTACAGACGCAATCACAGCATTCGAAGAAGAGTCCGGGTACACCCTAGAATTCCTTGCCCCCGGGGATGCGGGCACTCTTGTGAGCCAACTGATCCTCACCGCTGACAACCCCCTCGGTGATGTCGTATATGGGGTAGACAACACGTTCGCTTCGCGTGCGACGAACGCTGGAATCTTCGAACCCTACGAATCCGAAACAGAAGGAACTTTCGCTGACGTGGGAGGATTCCCCGGGCTCACTGCAATTGACTATTCATACGTATGTATTAATGCCGACACCGGGTATTTCACGTCGCACGATGTCCCCCTCCCACGTTCACTCGAAGACCTCACCAAGCCTGAGTATGCGGGACTGCTGTCGGTGACAAACCCCGCCACCTCTTCGCCTGGGCTGGCATTCCTGCTCGCCACCGTTGCCTCGCAAGGCGACGAATGGCCGGCGTACTGGGAGGCTTTAGTGGCAAATGAGGTGCGCGTGACGAGCTCGTGGTCGGAAACGTATTTCACGGATTTCTCAGCCCCAAACTACGGCGGCGACTATCCCCTCGTGCTTTCTTATGCCTCTTCCCCGCCCTTCGAGGTAATCGATGGTGAAGCGACAACGGTTGCTCTGCTCGACACGTGTTTTACCCAAGTGGAATACGCTGGCGTGCTCGCCGGAACCGACAATCCGGATGGTGCTCAAGCCGTTATTGACTGGATGCGTTCACAGGAATTCCAACAGGAACTCCCCACCCAGATGTACGTGTACCCCATCTCTCGTGACGTGGATCTTCCCGAAGAGTGGGCCTCTCACGCACCCGCACCTACAGCCCCCTTCACGTTAGATCCGCAGGTAATTGACGAGAATCGGGCAGATCTCATCGCTCGCTGGAACTCCATCGTCCTCGACTAAACCTGTGCAAAAGGTCTCTCCACTCCGCGTTGCCCCCCGGGCGGTGTGGTGGGGTGTGGCATCCATTCCACTTGGTTTTCTTGCCATCTATGTGGCATGGCCCAGCGCTGCGTTGCTCTGGCGGGCCATGTTTGGAGACGCATTAGCAGACACCGCATCTACCCTCTCTGCTCGCACACTCGGAGAGGTCACAGCCACCACCCTTGGTCTTGCTACGGCCGGAACAATCACGGCCCTTCTATGCGGTCTCGCGGCAGCGTGGGCCCTCTACCGACTACGGTGGCCTGGCGCGGGTTTTGTGCGAATACTGCTCTCTATCCCCTTTGCTCTTCCCACAATCGTGGTTGCAATCGCATACTCACGGCTCATCGCACCAGATGGCCTCCTGAGTGCCACGGGGTCATTAGCCCCATGGATAGCCATCGCTGCAGCTCTTGCCGTGTTTAACGTGGCAGTGGTTATGCGGGTGGTGGGAGGTGCGTGGGCGGCACTTGATCCCGCCCTTGTGAACGTAGCCCGCACGCTAGGAGCATCACGATTTCAGGCCTGGTGGCACGTGACAATGCCAGCACTTCGCCCAGCAATAGCGGGGGCCGCGGCTTTGGTTTTTCTATTTTGCTCCACAAGTTTTGCCATAGTGCTCGTTCTGGGCGGCACGCGAATCTCGACACTGGAAACGGAGATCTGGTTCCAGGTAAATATCTGGCTGGACTTACGTGCAGCGGCATTGCTTGCTGTAGTACAAATCGTCACCGTGGTGGGTGCGGTACTGGTGTCATCACATGTGCGAAAACGCTCCGAGAGAAAAGTTTCTACGCTGACATCTGAAGGGACCCGCCCCGCACAACCACGAGACACGGTAATGGTGGCGCTCGCACTCTTACCAGCGCTCGTGCTTGTCCTTGCCCCTACGGTTGCTCTCATCGAAGGAGCTTTCACAGGACCGTCCGGATGGACTCTGGCATATGTGAGTGGTCTCATCAGTTCGGAGATTCCCGCAGGTTTGTCCGTGCCGATATGGCAAGCCACGCTTCATTCCCTGGAGGCGGCAGCGCTCGCCACTGCCATAGCCGTACCTCTGGGACTCGCCCTCGCCTGGAGTACCGCCCATTCCCGGAAACCGGCGACACTGGAAGCTGTCGTATTAATGCCGGTGGGAGTATCAGCAGTGATTGTCGGATTAGGCCTGCTTCTCACTCTTGCCTCAGGGGCATGGGGGCCTGGGTGGGCGGATCCCCGCTGGCTTATTCCGGCTGCACAAGCAGTGATCGCGCTACCCCTGGTCGCTCGAAGTGTGACCCCTACCCTGCGCAGAATCAGCCCGCAGATACGTGCAAGCGCAGCCACTCTTGGTGCAGGGCCATGGGCGCAATGGAAAGAAATCGACTGGCCAGCTGCCCGCCGACCTCTTGCTGCTTCCGTGGGGCTCGCGGCAGCGGTATCTCTTGGCGAATTTGGAGCGACAGCTTTTCTTGCCCGACCAGACCATCCGACTTTGCCCACCGTGGTGTTTCGGATGCTGTCCCGTCCAGGCGCAGAAAGCTTGGGCACAGCATTCGCTGCGACACTGTTGCTTGCTGTGGTGACCGGAATTGCCATCGCGATAGGCGAAATGATCCGTGGGCGCACAAGGAGTGACATATGACGGCTCTCAAACTAGAGAACGTCTGCGTGACATACGGACGCAAGCCTGCCGTGCCTGCACTGGTGGATGCCTCCCTCGCGGTTGAAGCCGGAGAAGTGCTTGCTCTTCTGGGCCCCTCAGGGTGTGGAAAGTCATCTCTCCTGGGGGCAGTTGCGGGCATTGTTCCCGTCACAGCTGGTCGTGTCTGGTGGCAGGGAAGCGAGATCACTGATGTCCCAGTTCATCAGCGTGGATTTGGATTGGTCTTTCAAGAAGGCCACTTATTTCCGCACCGGAACGTACGCGAGAACATCACCTTCGGGTTGGAAATGCAGAGATGGGAAGAGTCTGCACGCCACGACCGGGTGGAGGAATTGTTGGAACTTGTAGGGCTGACACATCTAGGTACACGCACTATTGACGCTCTCAGCGGAGGCGAACGTCAACGCGTAGCCCTGGCACGAGCACTGGCTCCACGACCGGGATTGCTGATGCTCGACGAACCGCTCAGTTCGCTCGACCAAGAACTGCGCACCAACCTGGCCCACGAACTAAGAGAAATCCTTACCACCACAGGCACCACCGCGATTCTGGTCACTCACGACGAGGATGAAGCACAGGTGATCGCCGACCGCGTGCAGCGCATGCGAGCCGGACGTCTGGAGACATAAACGAGGCCCACGAGCGCGTCAGCACGCACAGTCGAAGGCGTGACCATCCGCACCTATCGGTGCGGTGAGCGGGTCAGGAT
>WTKG01000001.1 GCA_011524475.1 Demequinaceae bacterium | reverse complement strand
TCAGATGTGTATAAGAGACAGTTGTTACCGGGCACAGCTCCCTTGATAAGAAGCAAGCCTTTGTCGGCGTCGACACTGTGAACCTCAAGATTCTGAATAGTGCGACGGTCGTTACCCATGCGGCCAGCCATGCGCAACCCGCGGAACACGCGACCCGGGTAGGAAGCTCCACCGATGGAACCTGGCTTGCGGTGGTTTTTGTGAGCACCGTGAGAAGCCCCGACACCGGAGAAGCCGTGACGCTTCATTGTGCCCGCGAATCCCTTGCCCTTAGTGGTACCAGTGACATCTACCAGGGCTCCTGCCTCAAACACATCGGCACCCACCTCTTGACCGAGCTCATACGTAGATGCGTTCGCAGTACGGACCTCCGCAAGGTGACGACGGGGAGTGACCCCTGCTTTGTCAAAGTGCCCCTTCATCGGCTGGGATACCCGGCGAGGGTCCACCGCACCAAAGGCAAATTGAACAGCTGAGTAGCCGTCTGCCTCGTCCGTGCGGATCTGGGTGACAACATTGGTGTCTACCTGAACGGCCGTCACAGGAACCACTCGTCCCTCGGCGTCCCACACCTGGGTCATACCGAGCTTCGTGCCGAGCAACGCGACCACGTCGCGCTGTGCGGTGCTGCTAGTCATGTCCGTGTTCCTTCGTTACTGCTCGCGTTAGAGCTTGATTTCGATGTTGACGTCTGCGGGCAAGTCCAGGCGCATCAGGGAGTCCACCGCTTTCGGAGTGGGGTCCACGATGTCAATGAGGCGCTTATGGGTGCGCATCTCAAAGTGCTCGCGACTGTCCTTGTACTTGTGAGGGGAGCGGATCACGCAAAATACGTTTTTCTCCGTCGGCAACGGGACAGGGCCCACTACCGAAGCGCCTGCGCGCGTCACTGTTTCAACGATCTTGCGTGCCGAGGAGTCAATGACCTCATGGTCATAGCTCTTCAACCGAATGCGGATCTTCTGTGCCGCCATCGTCGCTCTGCCTTCTCTCGTATGAATCTTCATGTCACGCCGCCGCCCCCCGCGCTCGGGCGTGTCGCGCCTGATGGCGGACATGTGCCCTTGACACCGTGGGTGATGGGAACGTAACTCAGTGGCTGCCGAATGTGACAGCCGCAATAGTGTGCCAGAAATTTTGCATCCACGCCAATTGACATGGACACGCACGCGGGGCCCAGTTACCCAGGCCCCGCGTGAATGTGTACTACTTAAGGATCTTGGTCACCGTGCCGGAGCCGACAGTACGGCCACCTTCACGGATCGCGAAGCCCTGGCCCTCTTCGAGAGCAATGGGCTGGATGAGTTCTACCTTCATCTCGGTCGTGTCACCGGGCATCACCATCTCGGTGCCCTCAGGCAACGAGATAACGCCGGTCACGTCCGTGGTACGGATGTAGAACTGGGGACGGTAGTTCGTGTAGAACGGGTTGTGGCGGCCACCCTCATCCTTGTTGAGGATGTAGACCTTGCCCTCGAACTCCGTGTGCGGGGTGGTGCTTCCCGGGGCAACCACTACCTGACCGCGCTCGACGTCCTCACGCTTGGTTCCACGCAGAAGCAGACCGGTGTTGTCACCTGCCTGGCATTCCGTCATCTCCTTGTGGAAGGTCTCAATACCAGTCACCGTGGTGGTCTGTGCCTCACGGATACCCAGGATTTCCACTTCAGAGTTGACCTTGAGGGTTCCGCGCTCGACCTTGCCTGTGACGACGGTTCCACGACCAGTAATCGTGAAGACGTCCTCCACCGGCATCAAGAACGGCTTGTCCAGGTCACGCGTAGGCTCCGGGACGTTCTCGTCCACGGCGTCCATGAGGTCCTCAACAGTCTTGACCCACTCAGCGTCACCCTCGAGCGCCTTAAGCGCCGATACCTTGATCACCGGAGCGTTGTCACCATCGAATCCCTGGGAAGAGAGAAGCTCACGCACCTCTACCTCCACGAGTTCAAGGATCTCCTCGTCGTCCACCATGTCGGACTTGTTGAGTGCCACGAGCAGGTAGGGAACGCCCACCTGCTTCGCGAGCAGCACGTGCTCACGAGTCTGTGCCATCGGGCCATCGGTCGCAGCAACCACCAGGATCGCGCCATCCATCTGGGCGGCACCGGTGATCATGTTCTTGATGTAGTCAGCGTGACCAGGAGCATCCACGTGTGCGTAGTGGCGCTTCTCAGTCTCGTACTCAATGTGAGCGATGTTAATCGTGATACCGCGCTCTTTCTCCTCCGGCGCCTTGTCGATCTCATCGAAAGGCGTGAAAGGGTTGAGCTCGGGGTACTTGTCATGTAGAACCTTCGAAATCGCAGCGGTCAGCGTCGTCTTACCGTGGTCGACGTGACCGATGGTCCCGATGTTCACGTGCGGTTTGGTCCGCTCGAACTTGGCCTTAGCCATGGGGTTTTCTCCTTCTGATACTGGGTAGAAAATCAGACTTACGCTGGCGCGATGCCAGTTGAAGCTCGTCTTCTCCTACTGGTCGTATTCCTTTTCGTATTCCAACCGGTGGGGACTACTCGCCCCGGGTCTTTGCAATGATTTCCTCGGCAACAGCCTTGGGAACCTCCGCGTAGCTGTCGAACTGCATGGAATATACGGCGCGACCCTGCGTCTTCGAACGCAAGTCCCCCACATATCCAAACATTTCCGACAACGGCACGAGAGAATTAATCACCTTCACTCCGTGGGCCTCCTCCATAGAGTTGACCTGGCCACGGCGTGAATTCAGGTCGCCGATCACGTCACCCATGTAATCCTCAGGGGTACGTACTTCGACGGCCATCACCGGCTCCAGGAGCACAGGGTTGGCCTTACGTGCGGCCTCCTTGAACACCATCGAACCGGCAATCTTAAATGCCATCTCTGACGAGTCGACGTCGTGGTACTGACCGTCGAGCAGAGTGGCCTTGACTCCAACCACGGGGAAACCGGCAAGAATGCCGAGCTCCATCGCCGCCTGAATACCTGCGTCTACCGACGGTATGTATTCACGCGGGATGCGTCCACCCGTAACCGAGTTATCAAATTCGTAAAGAGTCTCGCCCGAAATATCGAGCGGCTCAAGCGTGACCTGCACTTTGGCAAACTGCCCAGAACCACCGGTCTGCTTTTTGTGGGTGTAGTCAGCCTTTTCCACACTGGTGCGGATCGTCTCGCGGTAAGCCACCTGTGGCTTACCGACGTTGGCTTCGACCTTAAACTCGCGCTTCATCCGGTCAATAATGATGTCCAGGTGAAGTTCGCCCATGCCAGCAATGATGGTCTGGCCCGTCTCGTCGTCAAGGTTGACGCGGAACGTGGGGTCTTCTTCTGCAAGTTTCTGGATTGCGACCGACATCTTCTCTTGGTCGCCCTTGGTCTTAGGCTCCACCGCCACCGAGATCACTGGCTCGGGGAAGGTCATAGATTCGAGAACCACCGGGTCAGACGCTGCGCACAAGGTGTCGCCCGTCGTGGTGTCCTTCAGACCAATCACCGCATAAATGTGTCCCGCGGAAACGGCATCTACCGGGTTCTCTTTGTTGGAGTGCATCTGGAACATCTTCCCGACGCGCTCCTTCTTCCCCTTAGTGGAGTTGAGAACCTGCGCACCGGACTCCAAAGAACCTGAGTACACGCGCACGTACGTGAGCTTTCCAAAGAACGGGTGCGTCACCACCTTGAATGCCAGGGCGGCAAAAGGCTCCGAGGCATCCGACTTACGTTCAATCGCCACCTCTTCGTCGTCCACCTGGTGACCGCTAATGGACGGCACGTCCAACGGGCTGGGCAGGTAGTCCACGACAGCGTCCAGCATCGGCTGCACGCCCTTGTTCTTAAACGCAGAACCACACAGCACCGGGTAGCCTTCGCCAGCAATAGTGATCTTGCGCACCGCGCCCTTGATCTCTTCTACCGTGAGCTCTTCCCCACCGAGATATTTCTCCAACAACACATCGTCTGTCTCGGCAACGGCCTCCAGCAGTTCCGCCCGGAACTCTTCAGCTTTGGCCTGCAGGTCAGCGGGGATCTCTTCCACTTCGTACGCTTCACCAAGACCAGTCTCACCGCGCCACACAAGTGCGCGCATCTCGAGCAGGTCCACAACTCCAATAAAGTCGTTCTCTGCCCCAATGGGAATCTGCAACGGAAGCGGCTTTGCCTTGAGGCGGTCCTTAATGGTCTGCACCGTGAAGTAGAAATCGGCGCCCAACTTGTCCATCTTGTTCACAAAGCAGATACGCGGAACGTTGTACTTGTCTGCCTGGCGCCACACTGTCTCCGACTGAGGCTCCACACCTTCTTTGCCGTCAAAAACCGCAACCGCTCCATCCAGCACTCGCAGCGAGCGCTCGACCTCTACGGTGAAGTCAACGTGACCCGGAGTGTCGATGATGTTGATCTGGTTGTCGTCCCAAAAACACGTGGTCGCAGCAGAAGTAATAGTGATGCCGCGTTCCTGCTCCTGCGCCATGTGATCCATGGTTGCAGCCCCGTCGTGCACCTCGCCGATCTTGTAGGTGATTCCGGTGTAGAACAAGATGCGTTCAGTGGTGGTGGTTTTGCCAGCATCAATGTGCGCCATGATGCCGATATTGCGGACCTTCGTCAGGTCGGTGAGCACGTCCTGTGCCACGGGGGTTCTCCTCGTTCCTCGGTACGCTTACCAGCGGTAGTCAGCGAAGGCCTTGTTGGACTCCGCCATCTTGTGCATGTCTTCGCGACGCTTCACTGCGGCACCAAGGCCGTTGGAAGCATCCAAAATTTCGTTCGTAAGACGCTCCGTCATGGTGTTTTCACGACGTTGCCGTGCAAAATCCACCAGCCAGCGCAGCGCCAAGGTGTTGGCGCGAGCAGGGCGCACATCCACCGGCACTTGGTACGTGGCTCCACCCACGCGGCGGGAACGCACCTCTAGCGACGGACGGACGTTGTCGAGCGCCCGCTTCAACACAGACACCGGATCTTGCCCCGCCTTTTCACCGACACTCGTCAAAGCGCCGTAGACAATTGCCTCGGCAACAGACTTCTTACCATCACGGAGAACTTTGTTAATGAGTTGGCTCACCACAGGCGCACCAAAAACGGGGTCGTTAATAATGGGGCGCTTAGGAGCCGGTCCTTTACGGGGCATTACTTCTTCTCCCTCTTTGCGCCATAACGACTACGCGCCTGCTGGCGACCCTTCACTCCCTGGGTGTCCAAGGAACCGCGCACGATCTTGTAGCGCACACCAGGCAGGTCCTTTACACGCCCACCACGCACGAGCACAATCGAGTGCTCTTGGAGGTTGTGGCCCTCACCGGGGATGTAGGCCGTCACCTCAATACCGGAAGACAAGCGCACACGCGCCACCTTACGCAAAGCAGAATTAGGCTTCTTGGGAGTGGTCGCGTATACACGCGTACACACTCCACGCCGCTGCGGGCTCGACTTAAGGGCAGGCGTCTTGGTCTTCGAGGCTTTCGCCTGGCGACCCTTACGCACCAGTTGCTGAATCGTGGGCACTACTTCTCCGTTGTTCGTAAATGTGAGACTTACGCGTATGTCCGTGGTCCGACCCCCGCGCCCGGGCGTGTCGCACCTGGTGGTGCACTGCGCACTAGGTGCACAGCAAAAGAAGCCCGACGGCGCGGGCACGGCCACCTACGGTACCCGAAGCGCTGCCATGCCGTCAACGTGACAGCGCAACGAATCGAGGCGACCCGTGCACACGCCTATCCGTGCTACTCCTTGGGGGTCTCGTACTCCTCGAGAGGAACAGCTT
>WTKG01000058.1 GCA_011524475.1 Demequinaceae bacterium | reverse complement strand
TGCCACGCTTCTCGGACTAGATTTACGTCCCCGCAGACTGAGAGAAGCCGCGGCCATGTGGGGAACTCTCGGAGCCACCGAAGGAAGTCAGGCCCGAGACACCCTCTGGTCTCACCCAGACCTGCTCCCCACCAGCGCCGATCTTGACGACTGGCGTACATGGATTGATGTGCGACCGTCCGCGAGGCCGGACGACATCGATGCCGAATTACGCACCATTTTGGACGAGGCAGACCCCCGCGATTCTGCTCCCTAAACCGTTATATGTGGGTCTCACAGTTATGCAAGACACGACGTGCCTGCCTGATTTTTAAGCGTGAAAGTCGTAGCCTGGACACACAGGCTTGCGAGCCGCCCTCGCGTTATGTCATTGCGAGGGGAGATAAAGATCGGAGAGTCTCATGGGCGAGACATGGCAAGGTGACGTCTACTGCGTGAAATGTAAAGAAAAGAAGGCAGTCACCGCTCAGATACACGTAGCGGAAAACGGACGCCGTTCAGCAAAGGGCCAGTGCCCCGTGTGTAGCACCAACCTCACACGGTTCCTCCCTAAGGCGTAAATAGATCATTCCGGCGAGGGCGGTCTGCGGAAAGCAGGCCGCCCTCCGCTATGTACATGCGCCTTGTGGAAAGCGCACATAAGAGAGCAATGCCTGGCACCGTGTCCCTATGCGTTTACGTCCCGATGTCCCTGTTCTCGCCCGACCAGATGGAAGTCTCCAAGTCGGCCTCGCGTCGCAGATTATTTTTGACGACCTCAATGACACGGCTCGCGCATGGGTGCAAAAACTCGAACGTAGCGGAATTCCTGCTACACACGAAGACATCCAGACATATGCCGATGTCATCGCCACTATCCCCTCTGCTTTGTACGAGGACTCCACCCCGGAACGTCGTCGCCTGGCGCATACCAAGGTAAGGATGCGGGGGATAAATCAGGTCACCAAAGCCACCGCAAGGATTCTTGCCGACGCGGGGGTGGGAGCGCTGAGTGTGGGCAGCGCGCGCACATTGCACGAGTCTCCTATGGCACGCGACATCTATAAGGAGGTCGCGGATGTCCACCCAGGCATTCGCCGTCTAGGGGAACATGAACCTGCGCACGTCGAGATAGTCACGGGCCCTGGAGCAATTGATGAAGTCGTGGCCTACAACCTCATGTCGCATGATCGTGTCCATGTGCCGGTGACGTGGGACGAAGCAGGCGTCTCGGTCGGCCCGCTGGTGGAACCAGGGCACGGCCCCTGCACGCGCTGCGTGGGACTGGCGCATGTCGATGCCGACAGTGCCTGGCCATTCCTTATCGCCCAAGTGGCGGCACGTCCTGTCACCACACACATTCCTGCAGATATCGCGACTCTCACGGCCGCTTTTGTCGCACGCATGGTCCTGGACTTTCTGTTGAAATCTCGGGCCGCTGCCGGCATATGGCGAATTTCTCGTGAAAGAACCAGCGCTATTGAATTTCGCGAGGTAAAAATCCACCCGCGCTGTGGATGTGCCACACCGCTCTAATCTCCAGCCACAATTGCCAAAATTTCGGCTCCATACTTTTCCATTTTGGTGGGACCAATACCCCGTACCGAGGCAAGTTCAGCCCGAGTGCGAGGACGGCTACGTGCAATCTCTGCCAAAGACACATCTACCAGAACCGTGTAGGCGGGCTTACCGTCGCCTTCCGCATGTGCGCGCCGCCATTGCGTGAGTTTGTCAAAGAGCCGCGCGTCATTGGCGTCCAGATCAGCTGCGACTGGGCCTGGCCGGGAAGGAGCACGGCGGCGCGGGGAAGAAGGCCACTGTCGTTCAAGAAAACGAGTGCGCGTACGGTTGGCGCGCGTGGATTCCCCTCTGGCGCGCGCATAGGACAACGTAAGGTGTCGACGCGCACGGGTGATAGCCACGTATAAGAGCCGGCGTTCTTCTGCAATCGCATCGTCGGTGTCGGCCAAGCTGATGGGGAGCAAGCCTTCGCTCAACCCCACCACGAAAACCGCCTCCCACTCCAAGCCTTTCGCAGCATGGATGGTGGTCAGCGTGACGCCCTCCACTACCGGAGCATGTTGGGCCATGGCACGTTCCTGGAGTTCCTGATGGAATTGCGCAAGTGTCCCTTCCCAGTCGTCTGCAAGCGCCACGATCGCCTGTAGAGAATCCCATCTCTCTTTCCTCGCACCTCGAGGAGCTGGTGGTTTTTCGGCCCATCCCGCCTCGACAAGTGCGTCTCTCACTGCAACCGGAACATCCTCGTCCAAGGCAGCCGTCACCGCAGCTCTCAACAAAACCATGGCTTTTTTGACTTCCTCGCGTTCGAAGAACCGCTGACCTCCCCTGACCAAATACCCAATGTCACGCGCAGTCAACGCTTCTTCCAAGGGTTCCGATTGGGCATTCGTGCGGTACACAATCGCAATCGCGGATGCCGGCACCCCGGCAGAGATAAGTTCGTGACACGCCTCGGCTACCCCCTCTGCTTCTGCGTGATCATGGGGATACGTGCGGTACTGCACCGCAGGTCCGGAGGATTGTTGCGCCTGAAGCGTGACCCCCTCTCTTCCCGCAGTGTCTACTAGTGCGTTCGCAAGCGCGACCACCTCTGGAGTAGAGCGATAGTTGCGTACCAGTCGCACAATTTCAGTGTGGGGATATGTGCGTGAGAAACCCGTGAGATGAGTGGGAGTGGCACCCGCAAAGGAATAAATGGTTTGAGAAGGATCTCCCACCACACATAAGTCGTCACGATCACCAAGCCACTGGTCGAGCAGATACTGCTGAAGCGGTGAGACATCCTGATATTCATCCACCACAAAGTGTCGGTAACGCCGACGTATCGTGTCCCCAATCTCAGGGTGGCGGGCGATCACATCTGACAGCAAAAGCAAAATGTCTTCAAAATCCAAAACAACCTGAGAATCTTTGACTCGCTCGTACTCGTGCATGAGCGCTCCCACCTGGTCGCGGGCAAATCCGGCAGGCGCCTCACGCCCCGCCTGCGCGGTCACAGCGGCATAGTCTTCTGGAGCCACCAGGCTTACTTTCGCCCACTCAATCTCCGCAGCAAGATCACGCACCGTAAGGCGATCCACACTATGTCCCCCTGCACGCGCTGCTGCCGCTACTAACGGTGCCTTGTGCTCCACCAATGTCGGTATCTGCCCGCCGATCGCTTGGGGCCAAAAATAACTAAGTTGACGAAGAGCCGCCGCGTGGAAGGTGCGCGCCTGGACTCCTGCTACCCCGAGAGACCGAAGCCGCGTACGCATCTCCCCCGCTGCGCGGGCGGTAAACGTGACCGCAAGCACTGCCTGGGGGTCGTACGCATTCACTGTTACCCCGTAGGCAATCCGATGAGTGATAGCCCTCGTTTTTCCCGTTCCAGCTCCAGCGAGGACGCACACCGGACCGTGCAGCGCGGTGGCGACAGCGCGTTGCTCCGGATCAAGGGAATCGAGGATCTCACGTGCAGACATGCGGGGATTGTCTCAGTCGGCGGTGACGCCGGGCACACCATGCACGGCGCCGTCGTACCAGTCGTCTACCAGCCAACGCGAAATGGAACCTGGGGGCGCCAACACCACACTGCCGTCTCCCACCGCCTGCGCGATTTCTTCCCTGGTGAAAAATTGGGCAGTTTCCACTTCCACGCCATCAACGGTGATGTCGGTGGCTCGGGCCTGTGCACGAAAAGCAATCATCATGGAGGCAGGGAACGGCCATGACTGACTTCCCGCGTAGGTCACCTTCTCCAGAGGGATCCGGACCTCTTCGTGCGCTTCTCGATGGACAGCCTCTTCGAGAGTCTCTCCAGGCTCCACGTACCCTGCGATATGGGAAAAACGTCGGGGCGAATGGTAAGAGACGTGGGCAAGCAACAGCCGGTCTTGAGCATCGGTAATCTGCACAATCACCGCCGGATCCGTACGTGGATAGTGATCTGTGCCGTCTTTTTCGCATCGGCGAGACCATCCTCCTTCACGAGAACGCGTGGGGGCGCCACACCTAGGGCACGCGCTGTTGCGGTGATGCCACGTGGTCATGGCAACGGCGGTCGCGGCGATTTCTCTCACCTGGGAGCCCTGTCCCTCATGGTGACGGGCAAGGTCACGCAAAGACAGCCAGGCACCGATGTCGTCTGGCGGGCCATGAGCATCGAGATCCGGCACGGTCGCGACCATCAGTTTTTTGCCGTCGGCCTTGCCTAAGAACGCGAGTGGTTCGTAAAAACGCGCCTGCTCGGGAGGAACCAAGGCAAGCGTCTGCTCGTGAGTCCACACGTGTCCGTCATGCACCACCACCGCGTAGCAAGTGGAAAAGTCGATACTGTTGCGCTCTTCGGCGCAACGGTCCACAAGCCCCGGTCCGCCATCGCTCCACATTCTCACGTCGCTCACACTACGACACTGATGCGACCAGTAGTGGCGCGAAAATGCCTGGGGCAATACCGTGTGGGCATGTCTTCGTCGCCACTTGCTCTGGCCGCACTTGCGTCTGTCGCGGTTCCAGACCTTGACGTGTACGACGTCCTACGCAGTACACACGCCGATGCGGACTTCGATGTGGCAGTCGTGGTGGATTCCACCGGAAAGCGCTGGACGGTGCGAGCGGCTAAGCGCCAAGCTGCTGACGAAGCCCTCGCAGTGGAGCTTGACCTCCTTGGGCGTCTCGCAGATGAGGTCGACACCGGGGTACTCACTTTCGACGTTCCTCGTCCCGCCGGGACAGCAACAACTGAGGATGGCCGCAAGGTCGTCGTGTATGCCCAAATTCGCGGCGTGCGATTAAACCTGGCCGCCGTGGAACCTGGGCCCCACCTTGCGGCTTCCCTAGGAAAAGCGTTGGGGCAGATTCATGAGATTTCCACATCCGTGATTGACCACACCGGCGTCATCACCGACACTGCCGAAGAACACCGTGCTCGCAGGCTTGCCGAACTTGACGCTGCTGCCGCCACCAGCATGCTTCCTCCCACGTTGGCGCAAAGGTGGGAAGAAAAGCTCGAAGATGTCACCTGGTGGCGCTTCGAACCCACCGTGGTTCATGGGTCACTTGCACAGAACCGAGTAATCACTTCAGAAGAATCCGTGGTGGGAATTGTGCATTGGGCGGACGCCCGGGTAGCAGATCCTGCAGACGATTTAGCCTGGCTCACCGCAGCAGCTCCGGCAGACACCCGGGAATCGATCATGGAGGCATACCATGCGACCCGGCGCGAAATTCGCGATCCTCATCTGTTGGACAGAGCCCTACTCGCCTCTGAAATGGCACTGGCCAGGTGGCTCGTTCACGGGGTACGTACCGAAGATGCAGCAATTGTGGAGGACGCCCGCGGAATGCTCTCTGACCTCGTTGCCTTGGTAGAGGGAGATCCTGAGTTGCCCTAAAGGGCTGACTCACTGGAATCGACAGCGTCCTCCAGAAGAGCCTCCAATTCTGCTTCTGAGGCAAGAGCCTGAGGTCGCACCGTCTGCCCCGTGGCCGCATAGAAAAAAGCTGCATCTACATCCGACACCTGCACCTGGTTCCAACGTGCCCAGGCCAGCCGGTACATCGCCAGCTGCACTTCCCGCGAGGCGCGTTCAGTTTCGTTCTGGGGCGGACGACCTGATTTCCAGTCCACCACTGTCACGCGCTCGAGACCTTCTTGGATAGGGAAAACGGCGTCAATCCGCGAACGAATCATCGTGCCGGCCAGCGGAACTTCTACGTCAATCTCAATGTGACTAGGCTTGCGACCTGCCCATTCCGACGCCAGGAAAGCATCTTTCAATACGCCAAGGTCCTGGCCATGCCCGGCTCTTTCCACG
>WTKG01000061.1 GCA_011524475.1 Demequinaceae bacterium | reverse complement strand
CCTTCAGCGCGCTGTGGTCTGCCGCCGTGGGGGCTTTGTTGTGGCAAGGAGCGTCGAGCGCACTACGCGCGGCGCAGCTTTCTTCACGGATTCGCGCAGTGAGCGTGACGCAGGTGATGAAGCCTGCCGTGGGAGTTGCTGCTGATACTTCTGTGGCCACGGCGCTCTTTTTGGCGGAAGAGTCCGACGCGCACTACATATTAATCACCGAGGCAGGCCCCACTCCTGTGGCCTATGTTGCAGTTGTAGACGCCCGCGATGTCCCTCCGTCGCATCGAGAAACAACGTCCGTCCATGCGGTGATGCGTCAGCTTGTTCCAGGCGCGGTGGTGACCCTGGAAGCGAATAGCGAGGAATTGATAACAGCTGCGGAGACATGGTTGTCACGCACGGAGGTGCTTGCCGTGATGTCCGGCACAGATGCCGTAGGGATTGTGTCGCTTCCAGACTTGCGTTCCTACCTTGAGGGTGGGAAGACACCTGGCCGACCCTAGACTAGAGGCGTGTCAGATCACTCATCCATGACCCCAGAAGCGGATCACCGCAGAGGTCCTTTTCGGCCTGGTGACCGCGTGCAACTGACGGACGCGAAGGGCCGCCACCAGACGTTTGTACTTGCGTCCGACGGTGATTTTCACACCCATCGAGGAGTGCTTCGGCACAACGATGTTATTGGCTGCGAGGAAGGTTCGGTAGTGCGCAATAGCGCAGGGGTTGAATACCTCACCCTGCGGCCACTGTTGAGCGACTATGTCTTGTCCATGCCGCGAGGCGCAGCTGTCATCTACCCCAAGGATGCGGCCCAAATCGTCGGAGCGGCAGATATTTTTCCCGGTGCGAAAGTGGTCGAAGCCGGAGTGGGGTCGGGCGCCTTATCCATGTCGTTGCTGCGCGCTATTGGAGAAACGGGATCGTTGCTGTCAGTGGAAAGGCGAGAAGATTTCGCTGACATCGCCCGCGCAAATGTGGCCGGGCACCTGGGCGCAGAGCCTCCCACCTGGACCGTGGAGATCGGTGATTTTGCGGACGTGGCGGGTAGTCGCGAGGCCGCATGCGTGGATCGAGTGGTGCTGGACATGCTCGCTCCCTGGGAGAACCTGGAAGCAGCAGCGCACATCCTTCGTCCAGGAGGCGTCTTCGTGGCGTATGTCGCCACTACTACGCAACTGTCGCGTCTCGCAGAAGCTTTACGAGAGCACGGCTCCTTCACAGAACCGGAAGCGTGGGAAAACATGGTGCGCTCGTGGCATCTCGAAGGCCTCGCCGTGCGCCCCAACCACAGCATGGTGGGACACACCGGATTTTTACTCAAGACTCGTCGGATGGCTCCAGGGGTGACGGCTCCCATTCGGCACCGACGTCCCGCAAAAGGCGCGTACCCTGCCACCAGTGACTGGAGCGCAGAAGAGCTCGGCGAGCGCCCGGTGTCCGACAAGAAAGTGAGGCGTCTGCGCAGGCAGGCCCGCGAAGGAGAAAACTAGTGGTGGCGGAACAAGCATCGACAGACATGGCGCGTCGCAACGCAGAACTGTCACGCATGCTTACAGACGCGCGTGCACAGCTAGAAGACATGCGCGAAAAGATCCGGGATTTGTCTGCCCCGCCGCAAACGTTTGGCACATTTGTGGGATGGCATGCCGAGCATGCCGATGTACATGTGGGCGGACGCCGGCTTCGGGTAGCGGTGCTTCCTGATATTCCTCGCACCCTGGAGCCAGGAACTGACGTGCTCCTCAATGCCCTCAACGTGGTGGTGGGTGTCGCAGACGTGGAACGTACAGGCCAGGCCGCAATTGTGCGTGAGGTGTTAGACGACGAACGAGTGTTGGTCGTCGCGCGAGGCGAAGATGAGCGCGTGGTCACCCTGGTGGGAGGTAAGGCACTGCACCGGGTGCGCGAAGGTGACACGGTGGTGATAGACCCTCGTTCCCACTATGCGTCAGAAAAAATCGAACGCACAGGAGTGGAGTCTTTGCTTCTGGAAGAAGTCCCGGACGTCCACTACTCCGACATTGGGGGCTTGGACTCTGAGATAGAACGTATCCGAGACGCCGTCGAATTGCCCCTGCGCCATGCGGAGCTCTTTACCCAGCATCGTCTTAAGCCTCCGCGCGGCTTGCTTTTGTACGGCCCTCCCGGGTGCGGAAAAACTCTTCTTGCGAAGGCCGTTGCACGGTCTTTGGCCGACGTTGCTGGCGCGAGCACATCACACTTTTTGTCTGTCAAAGGTCCCGAACTGCTGAATAAATATGTAGGGGAGACCGAACGCTACATCCGCACCATTTTTGAACGTGCCCGCAGCAAGGCCGAGGCGGGGTCTCCCGTGGTGGTGTTTTTTGACGAGATGGACGCGTTGTTCCGTTCGCGTGGTTCCGGCGTGTCGAGCGACATGGAAACCACCGTGGTTCCGCAATTACTCACAGAACTGGACGGGGTCGAGGAGCTTTCTCATGTCCTGGTGATCGGAGCATCGAATCGTGAAGACATGATTGATCCGGCGATCGTCCGTCCAGGAAGGCTCGATGTGAAGATCGAAATTGGGCGCCCTGACCGTGACGCGGTGGTGGACATCATGGGGATCTACTTGACGCATGATGTGCCGCTTGCCGCAGCAGACCTTGACGCCGCTGATTCCGCTGAGCATGCGGCTCGGGCAATGGCAACAGAGTGTGCGCGGTTCCTTTTTGACGAAGCAGATGGTTCTCAGTATGTGTCTGGGGCAATGGTGCGCAGCATTGTGGACAGAGCTAAAACCAGCGCTATCAAGGCTGCCATTGCGGGGGACAGCCCGGGAATATCTACCGAATTCTTGCGCGAGGCCACCCGTGCAGAGGTAGCCGAGGCGCGTGCGGTGGCGGGAACCTCGTTGAGTGCGTAGATGCGCGCAGTTGGCATAGAGACCGAATACGGAATCGCCCTCGCTTCCGGAGAACCCGGCAACCCCATTGCCTTGAGCGCACACGTCGTTGATTCCTATAGACGAGTGCCATCAGTGGCAAGTGCCCCCTGGGATTACGGTGGCGAAGATCCCCTGCACGATGCCCGCGGATTCCGTCAGAATCGTCGCGATGCTCGCCCCGATCAACTCACGGACGCACCCGGATTTGACCCTATGCAGGGCACGGTCATGCGACGCAAACGTCGGGAGCGTTGGGAAGACCCGGCGCACCTCAATGCCGTTCTTGCCAATGGCGCCCGACTGTACGTGGATCACGCGCACCCGGAGTATTCGTCACCTGAGGTCACCAACGCTCGGGATGCAGTGATATGGGATCGAGCAGGAGACGCGATTGTGGCGCGTGCCCTAGAGCAGGCACGGGCTGACGGTGTGGACATGACCGCGTACAAGAACAACGTGGACGGTAAGGGCGCCTCCTATGGAACGCACGAAAACTTTTTGGTTTCCCGCGAAGTTCCTTTTGATGTGTTGGCTCGCCGTATCACCGCACATTTGGTTACTCGACAGATTTATACCGGAGCAGGAAGGGTGGGGCGTGGCCCTGCTGGGGAACATGAAGGTTTTCAGATTTCTCAGCGTGCGGACTATATAGAGGCAGAGATTGGCCTCGAAACAACCATGCGCAGGCCCATCGTAAACACGCGAGACGAGCCTCACGCTGATCCACATGTGTGGCGCAGGCTCCACGTGATTATCGGGGATGCCAATTGCATGGATGTGCCGAATTTTTTGAAAATCGGGACAACGCAGTTGGTGTTGAGCGCCATCGAGGCAGACGATGCGCGGCTTGATTCCCTTGTGCTGGAGAACCCGGTGGAGGCAGTACGTGAAGTTTCCTATGACCTGACGTTGCAGACTCGTCTCGCCCTGGCACATGGAGCCCCGGCCAGCGCCCTTCACATTCAACGGCTTTTACTTGACGTGTGCCGGGACTATGCCACCACCAGTGTCGACGCACAGGTTATTGCTCGCTGGGAGCAGGTATTGGAGACATTGCAGCGCGACTGGCGGGCCGCCAGCCGCGAGGTGGAATGGGTCGCCAAACTTACGTTGTTGGGCAGTATTCGTGCGCGTCACGCACACGGTGACGCGTTATTGCCGTGGAGTGATGCGAGGCTTCGTGCCGCAGACATCCGGTGGAGCGACATCGATCCTGCGGCTGGCCTGTGCAGAAAACTGGAGGCGGCAGGAGCGTGTGAGCGGATCGCGTCTGCCGACGAGATTGCGCACGCTGTCCACACTCCACCGCGTGACACCCGGGCGTGGCTGCGTGGGCGGGCAGTACAGGTGTTAGGGGACACGCTTGATGCAGCCGGGTGGAACAGTGTGGTGTTGAACCGCGCAGATAGCGACGAGTTAGAGGTTGCCGTGCTTGACGAACCGCTTCGCACTCGCCATAAAGTTGTGGACGACGCCATCGCCGCTGTTGCGCCGTAAACTAGCCCTATGCCTCAGGTACATTCCTCTGCTCATTCCGAAGATGACGACGCGCCCGCAGACGCGCCCGCAGCTGCGGCAACTGTCCAGACAGACGCGGTCGATGCATTGCTCGATGAAATTGACGTGAGCCTCGAGCAGAATTCAGAACAATTCGTGCGCAGTTTTGTGCAAAAAGGTGGGCAATAGCCCCAACGTGGCTACTCACGACACTTCTACGGCGACCTCCGCGAGCCCTGCGTTGAGGAGCGCGAACGTTCCACCCCCTCTGGACGTAGATCCTGCACGCCGTATTTTTGGGTTAGAAACTGAATTTGGCCTGCACCTGGTCCATGACACCAGGCGGCGCGTCCCTGTCGAAGAAGTCGCAGGAGCACTGTTTCACTCAGTGGTGCAGTGGGGGCGTTCGTCCAATGTGTTCCTCACAAACGGCTCTCGCATGTATATCGATATTGGGGCACACCCAGAGTTTGCTACTGCAGAGTGTGACTCGGTGGAAGACCTGATTGCCCTTGATAAAGCTGGCGAAAAAATAGTGGGAGACCTAGTTTCGGGCGGCGAAGAACGGCTTGCGGAAAGCGGCGTCGATGGCCGTATTCACCTGTACAAACACAATGTGGACTCGCGCGGCAACTCTTTCGGCTGTCACGAAAATTACCTGGTGCGTCGCCGCGCCTACTTCCATACCTGGATTCAAGCCATCATTCCCTTTTTGGTCACTCGCCAGATACTGACGGGCGCCGGTGCCATCGTGGGGGAGGGCGCGGAAGCGCAATTTGCTTTCAGTGGGCGGTCGGATCACATATGGGAAGCCATGTCTTCTGCCACTACGCGCTCACGCCCCATGATTAACACCCGTGACGAACCTCACGCTCACGCAGATTTGTACCGCCGTTTGCACGTGATTTCCGGGGACGCAAACATGGCGGAACCCACGGTCATGCTCAAGATAGGCGCGATGGACATGTTGTTGCGCATCGCCGAAGCAGGAGTGAGCTTGCCAGACGTCCGGTGTGCTGATGACATGCGTACGATCCGGGATGTTGCCCGCGACATTGACGGAACTGCACAGCACGCACTCGAAGATGGGCGACATCTAACCGCCGTTCAGATACAGCGAGAGTATCTCGATTGTGCCCGTGCTCATGTCGGCACCAGCGTTCCGGCAACAGCAGTGGATTCTCAGGTACTGGAATTATGGGAACGCGGGCTTCAGGCAGTGGAGTCGGGGCAACACGACCTAGTCGACACAGAATTGGAATGGGCCATCAAGGAACGATTGCTACTGCGGTATCGCCGGCGCAGCGGAGCAGAGTGGTCAGCACCAGAACTGGCGCGACTGGATTATGCCTATCACGACGTGGCCCCCGGTCATGGGCTCTACCCGTCCATGGTTGCTTCCGGTTTGGTGTCCACAGTGGTGGACCCCGTTCGCATTGATGCGGCCATTGACCGCCCTCCACTCACGACTCGAGC
>WTKG01000124.1:1823-5875 GCA_011524475.1 Demequinaceae bacterium | reverse complement strand
TGGACCCCTGGCAGCCGGCAGTGTTCGATCTTGTTGCGGCCACGTGTAAGGGTGCTGTCGCGCACGAAAAGTCGATGGGGGTATGTGGTGAGTCCGGTGGCGATCCGCTCATTGCTTTGGTTCTGGCAGGGCTCGGTGTTACCAGCTTGTCGATGGCTCCGTCCAAGGTTCCGTTTGTGCGCTACGCGTTGAGTTTGCACACCCATGACGACTGCGTGGCTATTGCAGAGGCTGCCCGCAACGCCCCTACTGCGAAAGCAGCCATGGAGGCAGCGCGGGCAAAGGCTCACCCGGACCTGCTCGACATTCTCTAAACCCACCTACTTGCACGAGGGTTGTGCCTCTAGGGCGTAGGCGGGGATGCCAGAACTGCTTCGCACGCATCGATAAGGCGCATGCGTAGCGAGGAGGCTTCGGCCGCGAATACGCGTTGATGCTCTGCGTATTCGGCTTTTCCTGCGGAAGTTTCCACGCGAATCGGTTCTAGTTCCAAGCTAGACACGTCATACGGCGAAGCCTGCATATCTACGCGTCTGACTCTGACTGCAAACTCAAAGGCGTCTTGTTGCAGCGCGGAAGGAATGGCAGGCAACAGTTTGGTGCACCATTTGTAAAGATCCATGTTCGCGTGCAGGCACCCGGGTTGTTCGTACGCGCTTTGATTTGCGCGGGTGAGTGCATATGCGTTACGTGGTCGTGCCTCAGGAGTGAAGAACCGAAACGCGTCAATGTGCGTGCAGCCAAGGTCGTTGTCGTCGACAACATCATTCGTCTCTGCTGCGCTGAGACGCAAAGGCAGGTGGTGGCGACGCTCAGAGGGATCTGTGCGGTACACCATGGCCCATTCGTGCATCCCAAAACATCCGAAACGTGGGGTTCTGCTCGCAGTTGCGCGCATAAGGGAAAGCACAAAGCGCACGGTGTCTTCTCGGGCAGCCAGAAAGCCTGCCGTATCCACCCAGGCAAGACCATGCTGGTTGTGTGCGTACCACCGCCAGCTGGCATGAGAGGCGGCGCCCTCGAGAGCGACGCCTGCTCCAGGATGCCAGCGGCGCAGCAGCGTGGGACGAACCGAGTAGTAGTCGTACATAAAGTCATCTACCGGGTGGGTCTCGCCGTGGGCGATGCGGTCGCGCCGTGCCGCGGTAGCGGTATCCACACGCGCGGCATGGGTGGCAGCCTGTTCTTGCCATTGATCGTGGGGGAGTGTCTGGTCTGGGCAAGGAGTGACGTACGCAGGCGAAGAGCCTCCGGGTCTGGTGTGTGTGCCCATCCCATGATCGTACGGGGGCCAGCTACGCTGGAGCACATGCGTATTGCTCGATTTACTACAGGTGCAGAACCTCGTTATGCCCTCGTGGAGGGGGAACCTGGCCAGGAGGTGTTGCGGGTTCTTACCGGCGACCCTATGTATGTTCCGGGCCAGGCGACTGACGAAACAGTGTCCCTTCACGGCGATGAGGTGCGTTTGCTGGCGCCGGTCATTCCACGAAGCAAAGCGGTGTGTGTGGGAAAGAATTTCGCAGACCATGCGGCAGAAATACCGCCTCGTCCTGGGCATTCCGAAGAGCCGCTGATGTTTGTGAAACCCAATACTGCTGTTATTGGTCCAGACGACCCGATTGTGCTTCCGGATTTTTCGCAGGATGTGCACTTCGAAGCAGAGCTTGCCGTGGTAATTGGTCGCGTCGCCAAGGAGGTGACGGCCGAAAACGCCGTGGACGTTATTTATGGATACACCTGCGCCAATGACGTGACGGCCCGCGATGTTCAAGCCCGTGAAGATCAGTGGTTCCGTGCGAAGGCTTTTGATTCCTCTTTGCCCTTGGGTCCGTGGATTACTACAGACCTTGACCCTGATGACGTGCAGATTCAATCGCAGGTGAATGGTGAGACGCGCCAATCGGCTCGTACCGCCGACATGGTTCACGGTGTTTTCGATGTCATCGAAGCGGTGACGGCTGTGTGTACTTTGTTGCCCGGAGACGTTGTGCTCATGGGGACCCCGGCAGGGGTGGGCGCAGTTGCGCATGGCGATCGTGTGGAGGTCACTATCGAAGGTATCGGCACACTCGCCAACCCCGTTGTACGTCGCTAGGTTCAGGTCACAAGTAGTTTCATAAGGAGAAATAGTGTCCAAAGTTCGGGTTCGATTCTGTCCCTCGCCTACGGGGACCCCACACGTGGGGTTGGTGCGTACTGCGCTCTTCAACTGGGCGTATGCGCGCCACCATGGGGGCGATTTTGTTTTCCGTATTGAGGACACGGACGCAGACCGTAACTCAGAAGAGTCCTATGGGCAGTTGCTGGAGGCGCTCACATGGCTTGGTTTGGACTGGGATGAAGGCCCTGAAGTGGGCGGAGAGTATGGCCCGTACCGTCAAAGTGAGCGCAGTGAGATATATGCAGACGTAGTGCAGCGGTTGATCAGTGGCGGTTTTGCCTACGAGGCATTTAGCACTGCTGACGAGGTGGAGGCGCGCCATCGCGCTGCGGGGCGTGACCCTAAGCGTGGATACGATAACGCCGATCGCGACCTTACTGCCCAGCAACGAGAAGATTTCCGTTCCGAAGGCAGGGTGCCTGTGGTGCGGATGAAGATGCCTGACGAAGACATCGTGATTCATGACCTCATTCGCGGTGAGGTGATCTTCCCGGCAGGGGCCATCCCTGATTTTGTGATTGCTCGCGCGGATGGTTCGCCGCTGTATACCCTCGTGAATCCGGTAGACGACGCCCTCATGAAAATTTCGCACGTGTTGCGGGGGGAAGATCTCTTGAGTTCCACTCCTCGCCAAGTTGCTGTGTATCGAGCGTTGATGGAGCTTGGTCTCGCGGACGCTGTCCCCGAATTTGCCCATATGCCGATGGTCACCGGCCAGGGCAACAAGAAGCTGTCGAAACGCGAACCGGAATCGAACCTCTTTCATCACCGGGAGCGGGGATTTTTGCCCGAAGGACTTTTGAACTACCTCGCGTTACTGGGGTGGTCCATCGGCCCGGATCGTGACATCTTCACTCTGGAAGAGATGGTTTCTGCTTTTGACATTGCGGATGTGAATCCGAACCCTGCGCGTTTTGATCTCACCAAAGCCGAAGCCATCAACGCGGCCCATATGCGCGCGCTTCCCCTGGAGGACTATGTGGCCAGGCTGGTGCCATATTTGCATGAGGCGGGATATGTGTCCTCTGCTGATCCGCGCACGCTTGCTCCGCAGGAAGAGGCAGTTCTTGCAGCTGCGGCTCCACTCGTGCACGAACGCATGAACATGTTGAGTGAAGCTCCTGGCATGTTGGGCTTCTTTTTTGTCGCAGACGAAGCCATCGAGTACGACCCCGCGGCTGTCGCGAAGTTGCCGGACAATGCTCACGAGATTTTGTCTGCAGGAATCGAAGTGCTCGCGCAGCTTGACGATTTCTCCGCTGAGACTCAACAAGCGGCTTTGAGAGCAACGTTGGTGGAGGAGATGGGAATCAAGCCCCGATTTGCTTTTGGCCCGCTGCGGGTAGGAATTACCGGCAGGGTAGTGTCGCCGCCGCTATTTGAGTCCATGGAGATTGTGGGGCAGCCACGTGCCATAGCGCGGTTAGAGCGCTTTGCTGCAACACTCTCGTCCTGATGCCTGACTGGTCTGCACCTCACCTGGTAGGCACATTGGTGACTCTTCGGCGGTACCAGCCTGATGACGCGGCTGCCTTATGGGAGATGGTGAATGAGCCCGAAGGGGCTATGCTCACGGCCACTACGGACACCTTTACCAAGCCGCAGATCGAGGACTGGGTGGTGAAAGTCGCGCACGCGCACGACAGGCTTGACCTAGTGGTGGTGGAAAATGCGACGGGGGAATACGCCGGCGAGGTGGTGTTCAACGCATACGTCCCCGAACAAGCGAGCATCAATTTTCGGATTGCCCTGAGGGGCCCTGCGTGGTGGGGCCGCGGGCTGGGTTCAGAGGCCACGGATCTCATGTGCGAATACGGTTTCAGTCATCTTGCGCTGCGCCGCATCACTTTGGATGTGTTGGCGACTAACGTGCGGGCGCGCCGGGTAT
>WTKG01000124.1:0-1723 GCA_011524475.1 Demequinaceae bacterium | reverse complement strand
CTGCGCCGCATCACTTTGGATGTGTTGGCGACTAACGTGCGGGCGCGCCGGGTATATGAGAAGTCTGGATTTCGCGTGGTGCGGGAATACACGGAGGACTCCCTGGAGTGGGTGCACATGCAACGCAAGCGCGATTCCGCATGAGTGCGATTTTGTTGGATGTGGACGACACCTTGGTGGACACCAAGGCGGCTTTCCGACACGCCATTGTGGCGACTGCCTCGGAGTACTTGCCTGCAAGCACGGATATGGAAGAGGCGACAACTGCGTGGAGGCGTGATCGTGGTGGCTACTATCGCGCCTACACCCGTGGCGAAATGGATCACTTTACTCAGCGGAAGCTACGTGTGCACGACCTCCATGCGCAGTTCGGTGGACCGACCCTTACGGACGCTGAATACGTGGAGTGGGAGAAAATTTTCGAGGCCGCATTCCAGGAGGGCTGGGAGGCACACCCCGATGCAGAACCGTTCCTTGACGCACTCGATGCCCGCGGAATTGCGTACGGGGCGCTGAGCAATGCGCAGGCCAGTTACCAAGAGCACAAATTGGCGGCCGTGGGGCTGGGCAGAGTGCCCATGCTTGTGGGGGTAGATACATTCGGGGTGGGAAAACCTGACCCGCGCGTATTCCTAGAGGCGTGTCGCAGGCTCGGGAGCGAACCCGCTCAGACGTACTACGTGGGCGACGAATTTGACATTGATGCACGTGCTGCCGTGGAGGCAGGGCTACGTGGAGTGTGGTGTGAACGTGCCGGGACATGGGCGTCGCGTGACCCCGCAGAAGTCCAGCGCGCAGGGGTTGTGCATGTGGCTACCCTGTCGGAATTATTGCCGCTGTTACCAGGGTAGAGCGCAGGTGGGTAGTTCGTTCGGTGCCGTTTGGATACTCGCCTACCGAAGCGCTACAGTGGTTCCTCGGCTCGGCCCCGGCGGAGCCCAGTGGGGTATGGTGTAATTGGCAGCACGAGTGATTCTGGTTCATTTAGTCTAGGTTCGAGTCCTGGTACCCCAGCTCTCGCCGGCAACTTTTCCGCAAGGCTTTTTCTTAGGGTCTGCTGATTCGCGGCGGCCCGTGGCGATGCGATACTCTTGTTTGTCGCATCAACGCCTGATGTGATGCGCTAGGGCCCCGTTGTGTAGCGGCCTAGCACGCCGCCCTCTCAAGGCGGTAGCGCGGGTTCGAATCCCGTCGGGGCTACCAGTAAAGTTTCACCACTTACGCGTGGGGAAACGTGCCGTGCACTAGGGGCCCAGAACTCTTTCTTCCCACCGTGCACGCAGGGTGGGGTCAGAGATAGTGCATGACGTCGAGTGGCCACCCAAAGAGGTGCGTCGCGAAGCAATCACGCGATACACCGCCTCTCGCAGAGACTTGGGGATAGCGTTGAGATAACGCCCGAGTCGCCACGGGTTTCCTAGCCGTCTGAGAATGGCCGCCAAGGCATCGCTACCCAGCAGCGCCGTGCTGCCGTCCCAGGTCACCATGGAGGCGGACGCTTGCGCGGTGGTAACCCCGGCTGTGGCGAGAAGTGCAGATCCAGCGGCAGATTGGTACGGCGCAAAAGTGACTGCCCCCGCCTCGTCATGCCGTAAAACGAAGCGAACAAAACTGTCGCACAACCCACAATCCCCGTCGAACACGTATGTCAGTGGGGCCATGCCTTCATGATAAATGCCCGCAGGAAAGACGCGAGAGGGCAGGCGCGGGTTCTTGTGGCCTG
>WTKG01000053.1:3404-5918 GCA_011524475.1 Demequinaceae bacterium | reverse complement strand
GTGTATAAGAGACAGGTGTTGACTGATGGGGCAGGAGTGAGCACTGACCCGGATAACGGCACCGACTCCGACTCCAACGGTGAAGACCTCTCCGGTGTGGTGCGTACCTCTGTGTTTACTTTGAGTGGCGCGACGCCCACGGGTGAGGTAGACCCATTCGTGACTGTTCCCGATGATCGTGTCTCTGACCTCACCATCGATATTGGACTCATCGAAGTGGTGCTCGCTGACACAGGTATCGAACTACGTGACTACCTGGTATGGATGGCAGGGTTCCTCGCCGCCGGGCTTGCACTCCTGAGCCTCGATGCAGCAACCCGTTCCACCACACGCCGTCGCCACAGCCACTAAAAAACCAACACCCCCGCAGGGGCCTGGAGACGGCGGAGATACGCTGAACTACGTGTGGCGCAGTGTTGTTGGCATGCGTGGATTTTTAGGCGGGGTCTTGAATCTCGCAGATGACGCTTCCTGAAGAAACACTGGCGCCCACTGTCGCGTCCAGAGACGTCACCGTCCCTGCGCGGTGAGCCGTGAGAGGCTGCTCCATCTTCATCGCCTCCAGAACCACCACAGTGTCGCCTTCTTCCACGGAGGCGCCTTCTTCCACCAGAACCTTCACAATGGTTCCCTGCATGGGTGACGTGAGTGCATTTCCGGAAGCAGCCCCGGCGCGGCTCCCTGACGCGTTACGAGAACGACGTTGCGGCCTGCCGCTTTGAGCATTGGAACGACCTGCTTGTGCGAGCCCGGCGGGGAGCACCACCTCAAGCCTCTTGCCGCCTACCTCCACCACGACGCGTTCCGTTGCTGCCTCAAGTGATTCGGCAGTATCGCCACTTCCGGCAGCGCCCAACTGTGCGACGGTGTCTGCATAATCGGATTCAATCCACGTGGTGTAGACCGAGAACGTGCCCGCGCTGGCGGTGAATTCGGGCGCCTCCAGGACTGCGCGATGGAAAGGGATCACCGTAGGAATCCCTTCCAGCACAAACTCTGCTAGCGCCCTGCGCGCACGGGCCAGCGCTTGCTCTCGAGTGGCACCGGTAACGATCAATTTGGCGACCATAGAGTCAAAATTCCCTGAAACGGAGTCCCCCTCCGCCACACCGGCGTCTACCCGCACCCCAGGGCCAGAGGGGTAATTCAGGGATGTTACGGTTCCAGGAGCCGGCATAAAGTTACGGCCCGGGTCTTCGCCATTGATACGGAACTCGAACGAGTGACCGCGCACCTGGGGGGTGAGATTCGAAATAGGTTCGCCCGCTGCGATACGGAACTGCTCTAGAACGAGATCTACTCCCGTGACCTCTTCTGTGACCGGGTGCTCCACCTGCAAGCGAGTATTGACCTCCAAGAAACTAATAGTCCCATCAGAGCCCACCAGGAACTCGCAGGTTCCTGCACCCCGGTATCTCGCCTCTTTCAAAATCGCCTGAGAAGACTCCACGAGACGGGCATTCTGTTCTTCGGTAAGGAACGGGGCCGGGGCTTCTTCCACAAGTTTTTGGTGACGACGTTGCAACGAGCAGTCGCGGGTGGAGACCACCACCACGTTGCCGTGGTCGTCTGCGAGACACTGCGTCTCTACGTGACGTGGTTTATCGAGGAAACGCTCGACAAAACATTCGCCACGGCCAAAAGCTGCCACTGCCTCGCGTACGGCAGATTCGTAGAGCTCCGTGATCTCGTCTGTGGTGCGGGCAACTTTGAGTCCGCGACCACCACCACCAAAAGCAGCCTTGATGGCCACAGGCAGGCCGTGTTCTGAAGCAAAGGCGTGGACGTCGTCAGCGCTTTCCACGGGATCTTTAGTTCCCGGGACAAGCGGCGCCCCTGCACGTTGGGCGATATGCCGTGCGGAGACTTTGTCGCCAAGCGAGGTGATGGCCTCGGGCGGAGGGCCTATCCAGACGAGTCCCGCGTCGATGACGGCTTGCGCAAAGTCAGCGTTTTCAGACAAGAAGCCATAGCCAGGGTGCAGCGCCTGGGCGCCACTGCGCTGTGCTGCGTCAATGACTTTCTCAAAGTCGAGGTAGCTTTCGGCTGCGGTGGAGCCCCCGAGAGCGTAGGCATCGTCAGCCATCGAGACGAATGGGGCGTCGCGGTCTGGTTCGGCATATACGGCAACAGAGCGAAGTCCAGCGTCTTTACATGCCCGGATCACACGCACGGCAATCTCGCCACGGTTTGCAATAAGAACGGAATCGAAACTCGGCACCCGCCTACGTTACTCGTAGTGGAGGGGGCCACACCAATCGTCAGAGGTTCTGAAAAAAACTTTGAGAACGAAGCCAAGCAGATTGCGCCAGTTTTGTAGGGTTCACACAAGAATTTTGAGTATAACTATGGCTACGGCTCCGTAGGTTGTGAGGAGCACACAACGTGTGCCCCGGGAAAAGACTTCTACGATGAAGAAGACCACAGGTCGGTGATACTGATATCCAGGGTTCTGAGCAGGAGGCGCAGAGTGGCGATGCTGATTCCCACCACCGCGTGGTGATCTCCCTGGAT
>WTKG01000053.1:0-3304 GCA_011524475.1 Demequinaceae bacterium | reverse complement strand
CTGCCACATCTTCTGCTTTTGCTCTCGCCAAGGTCAGCACAGCCTCACGAGGCTCGAGGGGGCCTTGTGCGCGCCCTTTGGCGAGGAGTGATTCCTCATCTACAGTGCTCACGCGCACCTGTGGTGCAAAACCTGTGGCGCGTAGGGTCGCGAGTCGCGCAGGGGAGGCTGAGGCGAGTATCAATGCGAGATCAGACACGGTGCCAGCGTATCGAGTAGCGACCTTCGCGCGTACCGCTATCGCAGTGAATGACGCCAGGCATGAGCGCCACGGCCCAACACACCCACCGGGCGCCCCCGCAACGTGCGCTGGCGGTTCATCCACGCAGAACGAGGACTCCCGGGAGGCTCTTCTTCGCCTGCCTGAGCGGTGGTGAGCACTCCCGCCACCAGAGCAGCAAGTTCGGCTTCGTCCGGGTTGCCTCGCACGACCCGCAAAGATGCGAGGGTGTTGGCGAAGTCTTTGTCGGTGCTCACAGCGGGATGTTTCCGTGCTTCTTAGGCGGTTGGGAGGCGCGCTTGGTGCGAAGCGCACGCAAGGCCCTCACGATCTGGGTGCGAGTCTGTGAGGGCTCAATGACTGCATCGATGTATCCCTTGTCTGCTGCGTCGTAAGGGTTGACGATGGTGTCTTCGTATTCAGCAGTGAGGCGGGCGCGCTCAGCCTCCACGTCACCGCCGTCAGCTTCCACGGACGCCAGCGCGCGGCGGTGCAGAATATTCACCGCTCCTCCCGACCCCATGACCGCAATTTGTGCCGTGGGCCAGGCGAGGTTGACGTCTGCTCCCAGTTGCTTCGACGCCATCACGATGTATGCACCGCCGTAAGCCTTGCGGGTAATGACCGTGACCAGCGGAACAGTGGCCTCCGCATATGCGTAAATCAATTTGGCGCCACGGCGAATGATGCCTTGGTATTCCTGGTCCGTGCCGGGCAAGAACCCGGGGACATCCACAAACGTGAGTACCGGAATATTGAAGGCATCACACGTGCGCACAAAGCGCGCGGCCTTTTCTGAGGCGTCGATGTCCAAGGTTCCGGCCATGGATTGTGGTTGGTTTGCCACAATGCCCACGGAGTGACCTTCCACGTGCCCGAACCCGCACAGCACGTTGGGAGCGAACAGCGGCTGCACTTCAAAAAAGTGCCCGTCGTCAAGTACCGCGCTTATCACCGCGCCCATGTCATAGGGCTGGTTGTCGCTGTCCGGAATAATCGAGTTCAGTGCCTCGTCTTCCGCGGTGATGTCCAGGTCGGCTTCGAGGGTCAATAGGGGCGGGTCGTAAAGATTGTTATTCGGCAGGAATTTCAACAGCCCTTGGACGTATTCGAGAGCGTCGTCTTCGTCTGTCGCCAAATAGTGGGCGACACCTGACTTTGAGTTGTGAGTGTGTCCCCCACCCAACTCTTCGAAGGTGACTTCTTCACCAGTGACGGCCTTGATGACGTCCGGGCCGGTGATGAACATTTGGGAGGTGCCATCTGCCATCACAATGAAGTCGGTGAGGGCGGGGGAGTACACGGCGCCGCCGGCACTTGGTCCCAGAATGATGGAGATTTGGGGAATCACGCCCGAGGCGGCGACATTGCGGCGGAATATGTCTGCAAAGGCAGTGAGTGCGGCGACTCCTTCTTGGATGCGCGCGCCGCCTCCATCCGAGATGCCGATGAGAGGCACTCCCGTGCGCAGGGCGAAGTCCTGCACCTTCACGATCTTTTGGCCGTGCACTTCGCCCAACGAGCCACCGAAAACCGTGAAGTCTTGGGAATAGACCGCGACTTGCCGGCCATCGATCGTGCCGTATCCCGTGACCACACCGTCGCCGTAGGGGCGCCTTTCGTCTAGACCGAAATTACTGCTGCGATGCCTGGTGAGGGCGTCTAGTTCGACAAAAGAGCCTTCGTCCAGCAACTGGTCAATGCGTTCGCGTGCCGTTTTCTTGCCGCGGGCATGTTGTTTTTCTGCTTTCGCGGCCTCAGGCGCTGTCACGGCTTCGTCGTACCGTTGATGAAAACTTGCAAGGGCGTCAGCTGTGCGCGCCTGATCCTGGGCATCCTCCTTCGCGGTGGAGCCCGTTTTTTTATGTGACTTCTCTGCACTCACGGCTTTAGTCCCTTCCTACTCGCCGCTAGCCTAGCGGCGTGAACACTCCAGATGCCTCTTCCGCGCGGGTAGAGCAGTCGCGACGGCTTCTCACTACATCAGAGGTGCGTGCTTCGATGGTGGGTAACTCACCACTCCATCACCTGGTGGTCCAGGAGGCAACCCCCTCCACCAATACTGCGCTGAGCGCTTTGCTGGACTCTGCCCCAGAGGAATGGCCGCACATCTCTGCGCTTGCCACGGATCATCAGACCGCTGGAAAGGGACGAGCGGGGCGGTCCTGGGAAACTCCCCGCGGGGCAGCACTTACTGTCTCATTTGCCACCTGGCCCGAGGTTTCGGAGACCTCGCTTCCCTGGGTAGGCCTTGTGGCAGCGCAGGCGCTTGTAGACGTCTGCCGGGACGTGGGTCTCGAGGCAGCTATCAAATGGCCGAACGACGTGGTGGTAAACGGCGCCCACAAATCCCTGGCGGGGTGGGGGAAGTGGCGCAAGTGCGTGGGCATCTTGACGGAAGCACACCCTTCTGGTGCGGTGATAGTGGGGGTAGGGCTCAACGTTTCTCAAGATCAGCACGAACTTCCTGTGCCTCACGCGACGAGCCTGCTGCAGTCGGGGGCCACAGAAATCAATCGCGGCACATTGTTGGGACTTGTGGCAGTGCGGCTCGCGCAACGACTCAGTGCTCTCGAAAGAGATACCAAGGCAGCCAGGCGCGAGGTAATGGCGGCATGCGTCACCTTGGGGAATTCCGTAGTGGTGACACATGACGACAGTGTTGTGGTGAGCGGAAAAGCAAGCCGCCTTGGTCAGGCAGGGGAGCTCATAGTCACGGATTCTCGCGGTCAGGAACATCCCGTGTTCGCTGGCGATGTGCAGGTGCGAATGACGTGAATATGTCCCCCATAGGGGTGGCAATTGGGGGCTCTGAGGGTAGTTTTTTTCGAGTTATCCACATTCAGTCTGCAGCGTAAGGCGTCATCACTTTAGCCTCTCGTGCGTGGCTATTTCCGTCGTAACAGAGCTCGAAGAACAGGTGCGTGACTTGATCCGCACCCGCGGTGTTGACCCGCGTGCAGACATCACTGCTGTCCATGAATTAGTCAGCGAAGCCTTGTCGGCACACGAGGCCAAAGCCTTGGCAGGGGAAGCGCCACCACTAGACGACCCGGATGCCGCGACGAAGGCAGTCATGGATGC
>WTKG01000146.1 GCA_011524475.1 Demequinaceae bacterium | reverse complement strand
GATGATGTCCCACACCACAAACACGGCAACGGTAATCGCAAGGGTGAGCAGGGTTCTGCGGGCATCGTGAAACAGCGCGATGCGGTAACGCCAGTCCAGTGCGCCGAGCCCCGCCAGGCTGATCAGCAGCGCGCTCGCATAGACAAAGGACGTCATGGCGTCTTCCTCGAACCCGAATGATTGCGCTGCGTGACCGGTACCGACAGACGTCCGGCCGCATGCGCGTCCGTGAGGAATCCCGGAGCAAAAGGTTGTGCGGTCGCTGCCGCCGATGTATCTCCGAGCAGCCTTTTGACCACCAGCTCGGCAGAGATCAGGCAAATAGGGACCCCGATTCCCGGCACAGTAGACGACCCCACGTACAACAGATTTGCGACTTTGCCAGAGACGTTGGAGGGGCGGAACAGCGCCGACTGCCCCAAGGTGTGTTCTAGGCCCAGCGCGGAGCCCTTCCAGGCGTGCAGTTGATCTGCAAAATATGACGGAGTCAAGATTGCTTTGATGTCCACCCGTTCCCCTAGGCGCGAGATGCCTGCCCAGGAACCCACCTGATCCCAATACTGACGCGCGATGTCTTCCATGTGGGCGCGGCTGTCCACCGTGCGACCTATCTCGGGGTCTGCAGGGAAGGGCACGAGCATCACCAAGTTTTCGCATCCTTCAGGAGCCGCACTCGGCTCTGTCTGTGTGACCTTCGAGACGTATATCGACGCAGGAATGGGCGGCTCCAACGTGCCGTCTCCCACAATTTTGTTGAAGTTGGCTTCCCAGTCGCGAGTAAAAAACAAGTTGTGATGGTCGAGCTCAGGAATCTTTTCAGGGAATCCAGCCATCACCAACAACGCAGACACTCCTGGGGAGCGACCCTTCCATGATGTCTCGGGATGCGTGCGGAACGGGGCTTCCAGCAAAACCGTCTCGGTGTGATGCATGTCTGCTCCAGAAACCACCAGGTCGGCGTTCAGGGTTTCGCCGCCTTCCAGCATCACCCCCGTAGTCACACCACGATCCTGGTCCACCAGAATCTTTGTGACGGGCGTGCCCGTGCGGATCGTGACGCCTTCTTCTCGCGCTACCTGTTCTAATGCGGCGATCACGGAATAGAACCCGCCTGCGGGATACCGCACCCCTTCGATCAGATCGAGGTGGCTCATCAGTGAATACAGTGCCGGTGCACGCTTGGGCGACGATCCCAGGAACACGGCATGGAAGCCCAACAATTGCTGCAAGCGTTGATCGGACACCGCGCGTGACGTGATGCGGTGCAGGCTGCTCGTGAGGTAGGAGGCAAGGGAAGGAAGCCGGCGGAGGGCCTTCCTCGTCATGCTTCGCAGCGGGTTCTTGAAGGTGGTGTACAAAAATGCGTCAAGGGCCAGACGGTACAGCCGGCGAGAGTTGTGCGCGTACTTCTTCATAGCCGCGCCAGCTCCAGGAGACATCTGCTCGAACGCGTCCCAGTTCGCCTGGGCGTCATCGCGCACATCAAGAACGTCCGCGGTGTCGTCTTGTTCAAAGAACACTCGATACCTGGGGTCAAGGCGTTGTAAGTCTAGGTAGTCGTGAATGTCGCGACCCATCGAGTGAAAATATTGTTCAAAGGCTTCCGGCATGAGGTACCAACTCGGCCCGGTATCGAACGTGTATCCGTCAATGCTGAGCCTGCCGGCACGCCCCCCCAGGGAATCTTGTGCCTCGATCAGGGTGACGGTGGCCCCTCCGCGCGCCAACAAGCCGGCGGTGGCCAGCCCACCTACGCCACCTCCGATTACGACGACCTCCACCGCTACCTGCTTCCTGCAGTGACCAGTGCTGCTTTGCCCGTGAGCCACAGCTTGCGCCCCGCTGTCACCCGTACACGGGTGGTGAGGAGTCGCGATGCGGGGGTGCGGCGGATTTTCTTCAAGAGCTCTCCATAAATTTCTATGGTGGCGCGGACAGCAAAGCGGGGGCGTGGAGGAAGTTCGTCTAAGCACTCGCGGGCAGCGTCAAGATCCCGACCGCAGTCGTCCGCGAGAGCCCGTACCTGTGCTTCGTCCAGACTGTCGGGAGTCACGCCAGGGAAATAACTGCGACCAAGTTCCTCGAAATCTGTGGCGAGATCCCGCAGAAAATTCACCTTTTGATATGCCGAACCTAGGGTGCGGGCACCGGTAATGGCCCGGGGCGTAGCGGTGCGGCCAGTGCCGTGTAAAAAAACATGGAGGCACATTTCCCCCACCACTTCCGCAGAGCCAAAGACGTAGGTGCGGAAGGATTTCTCATCATGTTCCGTCCGCGCAAGGTCCATCTCCATCGAAGCAAAAAATGGTCTGATCTGGGTCTTATCTATTCCTACCTTTACCGCCGTGCGGGCGAATGCATTCACCACCAGATTGGTGGAATATCCGCGCTTCAGCGTGGCCATCACATCCTTTTCCAGAGCACGTAACAGCGCTTTCGCATCTGCGCCTCGGTAGGTGTCCACTATCTCGTCGGCCAGGCGCACCAAGGCATAGACATCTTCGATCATGGAGCGCTGCGGCTGACCCAGCACTCGAGTGCCGAGCGAAAAAGAAGAAGAGTAGCGGCGCAACATCACCGCGGCAGCCTCGTGAGTGCTGCGGTGATAGAGCTCGAGAGAGGTGCGGTTGTCGCCACGAGGGTGGGGAGAGTTCACGAGACTCGTTCCTCGAGCGCCCCAATCATGGTGGTGAGGTATCCCGACAAGGGTGCGGGAATCCGCTCGGAACACAGGGTGCGGGCCTTGCGGGCATGGTCACGAGCGATATCCAGAGTCATCTGTCGGGCTCCGCTTGATTCCAGAATCTCGCGTGCCTGCGCAGCGCCTTCGTCATCGAGGTGTGGATCCCCCACAAGCCTGCGCAGCGCCTCTACCTGCGCAGGAGTTCCGTGAGTACATGCCCGTTGCACCATCTCTGTTCGCTTGCCTGCTCTGAGGTCAGAAATCACAGACTTTCCCGTGACTTCAGGGTCACCAAAAATCCCCAAGTCATCATCGATGAGTTGGAAACTGAGCCCCATAGACAACCCCGCTTCTTCCAGATGCGCGATCAAGGTGGGGTCGCCTCCGGCAAGCTCTGCCCCGGCAAGCAGCGGAACCACGCACGTATATGTGGCCGTTTTGAGTTGGGCAATTAACAGCGGATCGGAATCAGAGATATCTACAAGTTCGCTATGCGCGTCCAGTAATTCACCCGCGATGGTGGTGCGGATGGCGCGTGTTACGAGACCAAGGCAGGCGATTCGGTGGTGAGCCGGTAGCGGTGCGGAAGCGATCAAGTCATAGGCAGAAGCGATCGCGACGTCACCCCCCAGCAGCGCTGTTGCCAGCACTGAGTTTTCTATCTGATCAGGAGTGTTGTCTGAAGAGGCGAGTTCTGCACGCCGGGTACCCGCAATATTGGGGCGCCCTCGACGCACCTCATCCCGATCAATGATGTCATCGTGTACCAACATCGCGATGTGAAGCATTTCCATTGCCGCGGCAACGGGAATAGGCGCGTCGTCGTCTTTTCCTCCGAGGCCGTGATAAGCCGCAAGCGTGAGTGAAGGGCGGATGCTTTTTCCTCCGCCAAATTGTGCGCCCAACACGTGCCACAACGAGGAGTATTGAACCCCGGCCTCTGGAATTTCACTGGCACCGGTTTCGATGTGCTCAGTGATTAAAGAGAACACGCGCGGCAACTGCGCACGAACGCGATTATCTAAAGTATCGACTTTGGTCACGCGGGTCACGTGGTCAGTCTATGCGTGGAGGGCCTTCTTCACTTCCGCCGTTTCTCAGGCTAGGGTCCCCCGCCGGTGCACGGGTCATCAGGATCTTCGCCTAGAGATAGCACGTACGTGACAGAGGAGCCTTCTTTGACTTCTGTTCCTGCTGCGGGAGTAGTCGAAATCACGAGCCCCGCGCTCACGTCACACGAGAAACTTTCCGACTTTTGTGCGACTAGTCCCACACTCTGCAGAGACGAGATCGCTATTGCCTCTGCGTCTCCTACCAGGTCGGGCACATTTACCTTCACAACGGGAGTAGCAACTTCGATTTCTACCGTGACATCTACGTTCACTAGGCCAGGTTCTGGATCCTGAGAAAATACGGTTCCTTCGGCGAAGGAATTCGTTTGTACCACCGTCACGTTGTAGGACATTCCTAAGTCAAAGAGTGTGGCCTCTGCGTCTTCCCTGGTGAGACCCACAAGGTCTGGTAGCAAGATTTTGCCGCTCGAGATGAACAAGATCACCTCAGACATGGACCCCACGACGGTTCCTTCTGCCGGGTCTGTTTTAGTGACCCGGCCTTCTTCGATTACTGGGTCTGAATTGTCGGTTTCGGTACCGATCACGACCAGGTCTAGATCCTCTAACAAAGCCCGGGCAGCTTCTTCCGTTAATCCCCGTACGGAGGGGATTTCGATTTCTACAGCTCCAGTGGAAACGTAGACCGCGATAGTCGAATTGGGGCTTACTTCCGTTTGCGCAGTGGGATCAGTGCGAATCACGAGCCCTTGGGGTACCTCATCTGAAGATTCGTACTGCACCACAGGAAGCAGTTGGAAACTCTCTAACGTGTCCACCGCTCGTTCCTCGGTCATATTCACCACGTCGGGAACGTTTACGACCGTGACTCCTGGCCCCGCACCGGGGGAAGACACGAATCTAAATAATCCGAAAATGGCGGCGGCGGCAAGCAGACCAGCGGCTGCCAGGATGCCAATGTTGCGAATTTGGCGACGGCGTTCTGTGCGCTCGTCGACGTACTCAAACTCTGGCTCTGCGTTGCTTGCTGTGTCCACCCCTGTGGTAGCCATTCCGGTGCCAGTGCCCATTGCGGAATTAGCTGCTACGCCGTTGGCTACTGCCATGGCTCCCGATCCAGAACCCATGGTCTGAGGAGGAACCCCGGGCAGAGTTCCCGCCAACACCGCATTGAGGTCAGCCAAAAACTCTTGTGCAGTTTGGTAGCGCTGAGCGGGATCCTTTGCGAGCGCGCGCATCACCACCTGGTCTAGTTCTGCCGGGACGTCAGGGGCGAATTCCGATGGGCGGGGTGGTTCTTCGCGCACGTGTTGATATGCCACTGCTACGGGAGATTCACCCACAAATGGTGGGCGTCCGCAGAGCAGTTCAAACAGCAGGCAGCCAGCCGAATAGAGGTCAGAACGGGCATCGACTTCTTCTCCACGAGCCTGCTCGGGAGACAGATACTGTGCAGTGCCGACGACGGCTTGAGTATGAGTCATCGTTTGGCCCACGTCTGCAAGTGCACGGGCGATGCCAAAGTCCATGACTTTGATTGCCCCGGTCGGAGTGAGCATCACGTTTGCCGGCTTGATGTCTCGATGCACAAGACCAGCGGCGTGGGAGTATTCGAGTGCGCTCAGTACGCCCGCCATGATTTCTACAGCTTCGTCGATAGGTGCCGCTGAGCCATCTTTGAGAATGTCTCGCACGGTGTGACCCTCGACGTACTCCATGACGATGTAGGGGACTGTAGTGCGCTCTCCGGTAGAGGTCATCACCTGTTCCTCGCCGGTGTCATACACGGCAACGATCGACGGGTGATTGAGACCGCCCGCAGCCTGTGCTTCACGGCGGAACCGGGTGTGGAATGACGGATCCCGCAGATATTCGGAGCGCAACAACTTGATAGCCACTGTGCGGCCAAGGCGAGTGTCGTAGGCAACACGTACCTGCGCCATGCCCCCGCGACCGATGAGGTCTCCGAGTTCATAGCGATTGGCGAGTAGTCGCTTGGACTCACTCATGATGCGTCACGCCCCCTAGCTCCATGTGTAAGTCTCCATTGTCGCATCTAGTCGCCTGCCGGAGGAATGTTCTCCTGGGCGGGGCGGGGTCGTTTTTCTTTGGGTCGAATAGTGGGAGGCATAGCGCGTTGAGGAGCTGTCCTGCCCTCTTTAGGAGCAACGCTGCGGGGAAGCGGGCCGTTC
>WTKG01000032.1 GCA_011524475.1 Demequinaceae bacterium | reverse complement strand
ATCCAGCGCGTTCTGACTGCAGCTAGTGCCTCAAGGCTCAAAATTTGGCCGTACGCCACGACCGCAGCAACGTCCGCTTCCACTGCCGCAATCGCAGCAACGGCATCTTCTGAAGAAGCCCGCGTCGGTTGAAAAACAGGAAGGCCAAGATCCATCGCCTTAGTTTTGACTGGACTTGGTACGAGAGATGAGCCTCGCCGTCCCCGAGCATCCGGTTGAGTGAGCACCAAAGCCACCTCAATTCCGGAGGCATGCATATGCTCAAGAGTAGGGACGGCCGCTTCGGGAGTGCCAGCAAAAATTGCGCGCATGGGCTTCATGCTAGAGGCCACTCAGGTAATCAATAGGTGCGTCGACACGTATTTTGACAAGACTGCCGCCTGCACGCGATGTTTCGCGTTGATGCGCTCGAATAGCATCGACGACGGCCTGAGCCTTGCCCCGTGACACCACTAGAGTTGCTCCCGCTTCAGTACGCGGCCCCACTGTCACGTGACCGGAGGCTTCTCGCGTAGCTATGTCCTCCGCAATTGCCACGGCCTCCGGGTCTCCTTCCACAACCACGGTACGGCGATGCGGAGGGAAACCTAACTCTGCTCGTTCTGTATACAACTGCCGAGTGGCAACACCACTGTCCCATTGTCGAAGCGCACGTAACACCATGCCCGGAAGACTTCCCACAAAGGTCACAGCGCCTCCACGATCTTGTGGAGCAACCATGGCCGCTATGTAAAAAGCCATCCGTAGCGCCTGTTCGTCACCACCGGCATGGGGTGCCACCAAGGCGGGGGCATCCACACAGACGCAGTGACGGTATCCGCCAGCAACAGCCGGTACCGCTCCGGGCGTTGCCACCACCACTCCGTCGGAAACATCTCCGTCAGAGAGGACCCCTGCTCCTGCAGAAGAGGTCTGCACACGCGTCCGCGGCAGCATGCGGGTAAGTTCTTCCGCAATTTTTTCTACTCCGATACGACGATCCATCACACGTGAATTCCTGCATTCTGGACAATGCCAATCCGGGCTCGAAGTTGCGCAGTGTGCACACACCAGATTTGTTGCGGAGGTACCGCGCACGAGCGACCCTTCACACACAGAACAGCTGGCAATTGTGCTGCATGTGGCGCAGGCGACCGCGCGAACGTACCCAGCCCGGGGAACAAGAACAACCACCGGGCCGCTGTTCAATGCTTCTCTCACCCTGCTCAAAGCGCGCGAGGGAAGCCAATGTGTCCCCGTGCCGCCTTCCGCTACTCGCTGACTGTCATCCAAGGGAAGTATGTGCGGAACATAAGAACTCGTAGGTACACGAGACTCCCGAGAAAGCGAAGCCCACCCATGTTCCACGAGAGCCTGCGCTGCAACCGAGGGCGCAAAACCTGCTATCGCTAACGCTGCCGCCTCCTCTTCCGCACGAATCGAAGCCACCACTCTCGCATGCGGGTAAGGAGCGTGCGGGTCACCCATGCTGGAATGACCGTCGTCCCACACCCCTATGTACGCGAGATGAGGCACGGGAGTAAAAGTAGCGGCCCGAGTGCCGATGATGATGCGCACGTGGCCGTGTAAGGCGGCAAGATGCGCTCCATAACGGGCACTGGCACCGTCATTGGCATGAATGCGCGCGACCGGACCAGGCGTGCGTGCGCTCCATTGCGTGAGTCCCACCTCGTGGGCTTGCGCCATCATGATGTCCACGGCCCGAAGATCAGGTACCACCACAATGGACTGCCCCGATTCTCCTGCAGAATTTACCGCTTGGGAAAGCAATGCCCGCGCTGCCACCACCTGGCCGTTTTCAGGCCATGCCTGCCACACCATCCGCGCACCTGCGGGAAGACCATGTGGTGAAGCCGACCCCTCATTCAATGCCTCTCGCGCGTGAGTGAGGTCCCACTGCGGGGGTGGCGTCGTCCAGTCGCGACGCTCCACCGCCGCAACACGCGGAGGCGCCGCAAGACGCAACACGTCAGACACGGACCCTCCGTATCTCTTGGCAAGAACGCGCGCTAATTCAATGCTCTTGCTGCTATACGACGGAACCACGGAAGTGTGGCTGAGGTGCCGAAGTTTCCCTGCAAAAGAACTTTCGTCGGCACATTCGGCCACCACAGCAGATATCAGTCGTCCCGCAAAAGGCACGCGAACTCGACTACCTACCGTGACCTTTTCCTCAAGAGAGTCAGGAATCAGGTAATCAAAAAGTCCGTCCAGGTGCGGGAGCGCCCCTGCCAGATATACACGGGCAACCCGTGCCTGATCGTTCATGACCCAATGGCTGCACGCAACTGATCGGTGCGGTCTGTTTTCTCCCACGTGCACGACTCAAGCGGACGCCCAAAGTGGCCGTACGCGGCTGTCGGCCTATAGATGGGCTGCCTCAAGTTCAAGTCACGAATAATGGCCGCGGGGCGCAGATCAAACACACTCGTCACCGCCGCGCTAATGGCAGCGTCTGACTCCTGACCCGTCCCAAAAGTATTCACGTACAAGCCCACTGGTGCGGCCCGGCCAATCGCATAGGCAACTTGAATTTCGCATCTGTCTGCGAGCCCTGCCGCAACCACGTTTTTGGCAACCCATCGCAATGCGTAACTGGCGCTTCTGTCTACTTTGGAAGGATCTTTACCGCTAAAGGCGCCACCTCCGTGACGCGCCATCCCGCCATACGTATCCACGATAATTTTCCGCCCTGTGAGACCCGCGTCAGCCTTGGGGCCGCCCATTTCAAAGCGCCCCGTGGGGTTGATAAATGACCGGTAGTCATCTGAGTCGATGGAGTATTGCGCGAGTACGGGCTCGATGACATGCGCATGCATCGCCTCTCGCACGTCGTCCAACGTCATTTTTTCACTGTGTTGAGTAGACAGCACGACGGCATCGACAGCTACCGGAGTCTCACCCTCGTAACGAATAGTGACCTGCGCTTTCCCGTCAGGACGAAGGCCTCCTACGATTCCTTCTTTGCGCACATATGCGAGACGTTGCGTGAGGCTGTGCGCGAGCGCAATAGGCAAAGGCATGAGTTGGTCTGTGTCTCTGCATGCATACCCAAACATGAGGCCTTGGTCCCCTGCCCCCAGGTTTTCGCCCTCCACTGCTGGCGAACCATCAGTCGCATTGTCCACGCCTAGGGCGATATCTGGGGATTGCTGCCCTATAGACACCGAGACTCCGCAACTATTTCCATCGAATCCAGTGTCGGAGGACGTGTATCCAATGTCAGTGACGACATCGCGCACGATCTGCGGGATTTCCACGTACGCCTTAGTGGTGACTTCTCCTGCTAGATGTACGAGGCCGGTAGTCACCATTGTCTCTACCGCGACACGCGATAAAGAATCCTGGGCAAGCATGGCATCTAACACGGCATCCGAGATTTGGTCGCACACCTTGTCGGGGTGGCCTTCCGTTACGGATTCAGAGGTAAACAGTCGCTGGTCAGTCACCATGCCAGCCTACGTGCTTCACACCCCTGCGTCAGCGCGCAGCGCCACAACCTGATCCCAAATAGCGTGGGCAACTGCCAGTTTGGAGCCGGCTGCATGCCCCACGTGATGCCCACCTGAATCAAACATGGTGACCGCGTTGGGGACATCACCAAAACCTTGATCGCTACCCACCTGATTGAAACACAGCAGATCAGCACCTTTACGTTTCGCTTTTGACTGTGCATACGCGTGCGCATCGGCAGCATCATCGCCGGTTTCGGCCGCAAACCCCACAATTGTGTGGGAAGGCGATCGGCTCTCCACCAGCCCCCTGAGAACATCCTCCGTGGGCACTAATGCCAACGATTCCAGTTCCCCGCCTGACTTCTTCAGTTTTGTTGCAGAGGGTTCTGCCGGCCGGTAATCGGCAACAGCCGCCGCCATGATGACAACATCAGCCTCTTTCGCCGCCTCCCGAGTCGCAGCTGCAAACTCAGCCCCCGTTTCGACATCTGTGCGGCGCACTCCTTCTCCCGACGGAAGAGCGACATTGGCCGCTATCAGGTGAACGTCTGCTCCCCGTTCGCGCGCTGCCTCCGCCAAGGCGCACCCTTGATGTCCCGTAGAGCGATTCCCTAGAAACCGGACCGGATCCAGGTATTCTCGCGTGCCTCCGGCTGTCACCAACACGCGAAGCCCGTGCAAGTCGTCCCAATGTGGCCGCGTGTCAGAAAGAGGAGCCTCCTCCGCCACGCTGGTCACTGCGGACACCAAGACTTCTGGCTCGGGGAGGCGTCCGGGACCACTGTCTTTTCCTGTGAGGCGTCCCACGTCCGGTTCAATCACATGGATGCCGCGTGAGCGCAATGTGGCAACATTTGCTTGCGTGGCAGGATTAGCCCACATTTCAGTATGCATCGCCGGAGCCACGATAATTTTTCCGCGTGCCGACAACACTGCATTCCCCAGCAGTTCACGAGCTTCACCAGACGCAAGTTGCGCAAGAAAATCTGCTGTGGCCGGAGCGACCAGAATGACGTCTGCGCCCTGCCCCAGACGCACATGCGCCACGTCGGGGACATCCTCAAAGGTGTCAGGCGTTGCCTTGTGGCCGGTCAGCGCTTCCCACGTGGCTTGCCCCACAAATTCCAATGATGCACGCGTGGGGATCACGCGAACGTTATGCCCTTGTTCCGTGAGTCTTCTGACAACAATCGCAACCTTATAGGCAGCGATCCCGCCGGTCACGCCCACCAGGACGCGCACGACTACTCGTTGTGGTCGGTAAGTTCAAGCAAGTTGCCTTCGTTTATCTCACGAAGAGCAACACTTAAAGCCTTGTCCGTTGAATCCGCCTCCACCAGGGGGCCCACGTTCTCAAAGTGGCCCTCACTCAATGCTTCGTAGTAGGCATTGATCTGACGCGCCCGCTTGGAGCTGTAGATCACGAGGGCATACTTCGAATCCACCTTCTCCAACAATTCGTCAATAGGCGGATTAGTGATGCCCTCCGGGCTCGCAACAGTGCCTGCCACACGTACTCCCAACGGTAAGTTTCGAAGAATATTCTACCGGCCTGCGCGAAGGATTTCGTGCAGGCGCTGGGAGGCAACTGCCAGGTCGTCGTTTATGACTACGTGATCGAACTCAGCGCTCAGGTCAAGTTCACGGCGAGCTGTCTCTAACCGACGTTCGCGTTGAAGTGCGTCCTCGCTCCCCCGACCTTCAAGTCGCGATACGAGTTCCTCCCATGACGGTGGCGCAATGAAGACACTGACGGCTTCGGGAATCACTTTCTTTACTTGCCGCATTCCCTGATAATCGATTTCAAGGATGCAGGGAATGCCGCGATTCACTCTTTCTTCCACGGGACCACGCGGCGTTCCGTAATGGAATTGGCCATGCACCGTCGCCCATTCGAGCAACTCGTCATGCTCCCGCATATGCGCAAACTCTTCCTCCGTGAGGAACACGTAGTCACGTCCGTCCACTTCTCCCGGTCGTGGACTCCTCGTGGTCGCGGAAACAGACACCCAAATTTCAGGATGAGCCTGGGTTACATGTGACACCAAAGTTCCCTTGCCCACGCCACTAGGACCGGATAACAACAACAGCACACTCACGATTCCCACTCTCGCACAAGTGCACCAACTTGATGTGGACCCAATCCGCGGATACGACGTGACGAAGCGATTCTTGCAGAAGCCATCAACGCTTTCGCTCTCGTGCTACCCACGCGAGGAAAACTAGTCAGTAAATCCAACACTCTGATTCCCGCCAACGCCTCGTCTGCACGCGCTGCGGCAATAGCTCCTGCAAGCGAAATTTCTCCTCGTGCGATTTTGTCTTTGAACGCACGCCTCGCGGAACGCACGGCCGTGGCCTTCGCCCTGCCCCGGGCCCGTTGCGCATCGGCAAGTTTCGGTGGAGTAGTCACGAAGCCTGAAGTTCTGTACGTAATTCATGCGCCGCCGCCACCATGGCTGAGCGCAATTTCTCGACAATAGGCCCCGCGCTCGACAGGCTACGCCCCTGA
>WTKG01000100.1 GCA_011524475.1 Demequinaceae bacterium | reverse complement strand
CCCGGGACCTGCCCCGCCGGGAACCATGGGGGCGCCGCCGCCCGCCATTTGCTTCATCATTTTTTGCGCCTCAGTGAATCGCTTCACCAGGCCATTGACGGCGGTGACCGTGGTGCCCGCACCAGCGGCGATGCGCGAACGCCTGGACCCATTGAGGAGGCGCACGTCCTCACGTTCGGCAGGGGTCATCGACTGAATAATGGCCTCTGCCCGCACCACTTCGCGTTCATCAAAATTTTCGATGGCGTCTCGCGCCTGAGACATGCCCGGGAGCATCGTCAACATTTTCTGCATCGAACCCATGTTCTTGAGTTGCTGCATCTGTGACAGGAAGTCCGTCAGGGTGAAGTCATCGCCTTTGACGAGTTTCTCTGCCAGGCGTTCGGCCTCGCTCTCGTCAAAAGCTTTTTCAGCCTGCTCAATGAGGGTGAGCACATCTCCCATATCAAGGATGCGGCTCGCCATCCGGTCTGGGTGAAACACCTCAAAGTCAGTGATTTTTTCGCCCGTGGAGGCAAACATGACGGGAGTCCCAGTGACCTGCGCAACAGACAAGGCGGCTCCACCGCGAGCGTCTCCGTCGAGCTTGGTCAGCACGACTCCCGTGAAATCGACTCCCTCACGGAAGGCTCGGGCAGTGGCCACGGCATCCTGACCGACCATGGAATCGATGACGAACAACACTTCGTCAGGACTGATGGCGGCGCGGATGTCACGCGCTTGCGCCATCAAAGCGTCGTCTACACCCGTGCGTCCCGCGGTGTCTACAATCACCACACTGTGGTGAGAAGATTTGGCTTCTTTGAGCGCCGCCTTCGCTACTTTGACAGGATTCCCACGTGGCTTATCGGATTCACTCGTCGCCCCTTTTTCCGGAGCGAACACCGGAACCCCCGCACGCTCACCCACCACTTGAAGTTGGGTGACAGCGTTAGGGCGTTGCAAGTCGGCGGCCACCAGCAAGGGAGTGTCGCCTGCCTCCTTAAGGTGCGCGGCAAGTTTGGCGGCCAGAGTGGTTTTTCCCGCTCCCTGCAAACCCGCGAGCATGATGACGGTGGGGCCATTCTTGGCGCGCGTAAGATTGCGCGTATTTCCTCCAAGAATCGCCACTAATTCTTCGTTGACGATCTTGACGACTTGTTCGGCTGGGTTGAGAGCTGCAGAGACCTCCGCCCCCAGGGCGCGCTCACGAATGATCGCGGTAAAGGACTTCACCACTTCGAGGGCAACGTCCGCTTCCAGCAGTGCGCGACGAATTTCGCGGATCGTGGCGTCGATGTCCGCTTCAGAAAGTTTTCCGCGCCCCCGCAGGTTGCGGAACGTCTCGGTTAAGCGATCCGAGAGTGACGCAAACATCTATGCCTCCTTGTGTTGGGCTTCACACTACCGGTGGTTGCGAAAATGCCGGAGCCCCACACCTTCTCAGGTGCAGGGCTCCGGCGTTCTGTCTCACTGGAATCTTCGCAGATTCCACAGAACAGATTTAGACTGCGTCAGGACCGCTTTCTCCGGTACGTACTCGTACGACGTCCTTGACGTCCACGACCCATACCTTGCCGTCCCCTACCGTTCCCGTCTTCGCTGCAGAGACGATCGCGTCAAGGATTTTCTTGTAACCCTTGGTGTCCACGAGCACCTCTAGCCGCGCTTTCGGCAACAGTTCCACATTGATCTCCGCGCCACGGTAGACCTCGGTGTGACCACGCTGGCGGCCGTACCCAGAAGCGTCGGAAATCGTGACGCCCTGCACACCTGCCTCCTCAAGCGCTGCCCGCACCTCGTCTACACGCTTCGGCTGAATGATTGCGGTAATGAGTTTCATACTGATGTCTCCCTACTTGCTGTCCGAGTAGGCGGTCTCGCCGTGAGCGTGCAGGTCAATCGAGCCAGTCTCGACTTCCTCTGACACTCGCAGACCCATGGTGTACTTGATCGCGAGGGCAATCGCTGCCGTTGCTACTGCAGAGTAAGCCATCACGATCAGAGCGGCTACGGCCTGAGCGAAGAACAAGTCCGCGCCACCGCCGTAGAACAGACCAGCACCTTCAAAGGCGTTGTTGTCTGTAGCGAACAGGCCAACCGCGAGCGTACCCACGAGTCCTGCAACCAGGTGAACACCCACGACGTCAAGCGAGTCGTCGTAGTTGAAGCGGTACTTGAGACCCACTGCAAGAGCAGAGGCCACACCAGCGAGAAGACCGATGGCAATCGCACCCAGCGGTGAAACCGACAGACCAGCAGGCGTAATGGCCACCAGCCCAGCTACCACACCAGAGGCGGCACCAAGCGTGGTCGCCTTACCATCACGGATCTTCTCCGTGGCAAGCCAGGAAAGCATCGCAGCAGCAGGAGCCACCAGGGTGTTCAACCAAATCTGAGCAGCAAAGTTGTCAGCTTCCCACCAGGAACCGGCGTTGAATCCGAACCAACCGAACCACAGCAACGCGGCACCGAGCATGACGAACGGAAGGCTGTGCGGCTTGAAAGGAACCTTGCCAAATCCGTGACGCACTCCCGCGATGAGAGCAATCACCAGACTGGCGACACCAGCGTTGATGTGCACCACGGTTCCACCAGCTATGTCCTGCGGGGGAACGAGGAAGTCGGCGAAGATACCTGCGTCAGACAGCAGGCCGCCGCCCCACACCCAGTACGCGACGGGCGAGTAGACCAAGATGGCCCACAAACCAGCGAATACGAGCCACGATCCAAACTTCACGCGGTCTGCGATGGATCCAGAAATCAGGGCAACAGTGATGATGGCGAAGGTCGCGCCAAAGGCAGCGAGGATCAGGTCAAGCTCGCCAGTGCTCTGGAACACGGACTGCATTCCGAAGTCGCCGAACGGATCACCAAAGAATTGGTTGCTTCCGCCACCGCCACCGGAGATGGAGAATCCGAAGAGGACCCAGGCGACACCCACAACACCGATGGCGCTGAAGGACATCATCATCATGTTAAGTACAGACTTGCTGCGTGACATACCGCCGTAGAAGAACGCCAAACCGGGCGTCATCAGCAGCACGAGCGAGGCTGCGGTAAGCAGCCACGCAACGTTAGGGCTATCCATTGTGTTATCTCCTTTTGTTCGTGGCCTTATGGCCAGACCCCTTAAGGATGGGCACAAAAGATTTCAAGACAGCGGCGCAAATGTTTCGGGCAGGTTAATTCTTGGGTGGCTGTAGCGGGATCATTCCTCGCCAAGCACCCCTGAGACAAATGCCTCGGGGTCAAAGGGAGCTACATCATCCACGCCTTCCCCTAGACCCACGAACTTCACCGGAACACCCAAGGCGCGTTGCACTGCAAACACAATGCCGCCCTTGGCAGACCCATCAAGTTTGGTGAGCACCACACCGGTGACTCCCGCCACCTCTGCGAAAATACGTGCCTGTGCGAGGCCATTTTGGCCCGTGGTGGCATCTAAGACCAGGAGCACTTCTTCTGGCGTGCGGCGCTTGCCAAGCACTCGAATGATTTTGCCGAGCTCGTCCATGAGGCCTTGTTTGTTTTGCAAGCGACCAGCAGTATCCACCAGGACCACATCTGCGCCCACCTCATGTGCGTGCTCGGCGGCCCGGAAGGCAACAGAAGCGGGGTCCGCTCCCTCCTCGTCCCGCACTACCGGGACATCTACGCGAGCTCCCCAGGTCTGCAGTTGGTCTGCCGCCGCGGCCCGGAAGGTGTCTGCTGCTCCCATCACTACCGAGTACCCCTCCGCGACGAGTACGCGTGCCAGTTTGCCGACCGTCGTTGTTTTCCCGACCCCGTTCACCCCTACCACCACGATCGGGGCAGCGTCTTGAGCACCAGGTGGCTCAAGTGCAAGCGTGCGCGGGGCCTCCATTGTGAGGTTCTCCACCAATACCTGAGCGAGAAGGACTGTTGCTGCAGTTCCAGGATTACGTTTCACTCTTTGCTTCAAGGCCGCTAACACCTCGTCAGTGACCTCAAGGCCTACATCCGCCGCAAGCAAGGCGTCTTCCAGCTGATCCCAGGTGTCCTGATCGAGGTTTCCGGCGCGCAATGCGGCACGTACAGTATTTCCCCACTGTCCCCCTAGACGTGACTTGAGGCGGGCAAAACGACTCTCCGGGGCGGCAGGGGCCTCGTGTTTTTCAGGGGAGGGAGATTCTTGCGCTTCTGTTTGCGATTTTGGAGCGCGACTAAACAGTCCCATCAGATGCGGCCTCCCCAGAGCGTCACAATGCCGGTGTCCACAGTGCCAGTGTGACACTTGCAGATCACCGTTCGTGCGCGGCAGACCGCGCGTGGCGGCACATGCCGTAATACGCTCAGGTTATGAGCGACCAGGGGGCACGCCCGTTGCCCACGTGCGTGAATGGGCACCGCATGGTGGTGGGCGCTACTGTGTGCCCCGTGTGCGCAGCCCCTGTGAAGCGCAGCACCATGACGCACTCACTCCCCCCGGAGGTGGAATCGGCGGCCGCACCTGAGCCCACACGTGACAGCAATACCCGTTCGTCTACGGGAAAAGCGAGAATAGTGGGTGCGATTGTGGCGGCAGGTGCCCTCATCGCAGGTGGCGTAGCAGCCGTCGTGGCAGTGAGTGGACAGGCCGAACCTTCCGAGCCTCTTCCGGCATCATTGTCAGCTGATCCCACCCAGACGTGTGCAGATATGGGGCTTACGGTGCTCCCTATTGGGGCTTCGGTGACGTCAACGTCGCCAAGGTCCTGCTTCAGCATTCAACGCGAGGTAGCGCTCACTATCAGCGTCACGCCAGAGATGGGCACCGAAAACCTGGTGCTTACCGTCACCACCGCAAGTGGCGCTTTCGTGGCAGGCGGGGACGGGGCAGTGGGCGGTGCACCGGAAGTCTTCGCTGTGCTTTTTCCGGGGACCTACGTGGTCGAACTGTCCTCGTCCACAGACCAACCCATAGGTAGCGTCACTTTGACGTCCCGCGTCTTGAACACAGACCCGTCTCCCACCAGCGCTCCCAGCACCCCGGCAGACCAAGCCGCCCTCCCTGGAAGGGCTCAATGCGGAACCCCCGACGTGCCGCTCATTACAAATGACGGCTCGGCGACCCCAGGGACATCTGCCCCCGCAGCGTGTGTGGAAATCACTGCCGACGCGTGGGTAAAAATGGGTCTGATCAGTACCGGAAGCTCTTCCGCGGGGCCCGATCTCGTGTTGTCTTTGCACCGATTCGACGAGACAGGTCGCCCTCGGTTTGTGCGATCGTTCGATGACGCGTTTGGTTCGGACCCCGAAGCAAGTGCGAACCTCACCACGGGCGTCTACCTCCTTCAAGCAGAGGAGTGGCGAGGGGGCGCTGTTGGCGAAGTAGAAATTTATGCTGACTCAGACCAAAGTTACGTGCGTACAGGGCTTGTCAGCGAAGGCGGGTTACTTGTCACAGCAGAAAATTGCCTCCACCCAGATCTGCGCCCCTTGGCTCTTGGAGGCGTGATTGGTTTTGAAGATGATCCGCTCGGGTACACCTGTATTACAGTCACCGAAGGCACGGTAATAGACCTAGATGTGTTGTCTCTCGCACAACAAGACCTGACGCTCGAAATCATCGGTTTCGATGAAAACGACACCCCGAGACGTTTCGGCTGGGCAGATGAATTCATTTTCGTGGAAGATTTCGACGACGTGGATCCTCGTATTCAAACGTTTCTCCCCGCGGGGACATACTTCTTGCATGTATATGAATTCAATGGGGATCCTGTAGGCGATTACACCATCGGGGCTACAGAAATCACAGTCCCCTAAAAGTTACGCGACGTCGGCGTCCTCGCTGAGACGCTGGCTAATCACGGTGGTAACACCGTCTCCGCGCATGGTGATGCCGTAGAGCGCATCCGCAATTTCCATGGTGCGTTTTTGGTGAGTGATCACAATGAGTTGGGAAGAGTCACGCAACTCCCGGAAAATCTCCAAAAGGCGCCCCAAATTCACGTCGTCCAACGCAGCCTCGACCTCATCCATGACGTAGAACGGGCTCGGGCGTGCTTTAAAAATTGCCACTAACAACGCCACTGCGGTGAGTGAGCGTTCACCACCAGAAAGCAGAGCCAACCCCTGCGGCCGTCGGCCG
>WTKG01000147.1 GCA_011524475.1 Demequinaceae bacterium | reverse complement strand
GGGTAGCACTCGTGGAAGAATTCTCAAAGCCATCGGCTTCGCTGCCACACAAGGGTTCGTGGTGTTCCTGGGGATATGGTCTCTCCGGGTGTGGTCGGCGGAGTACTACGCACGCTTGAGTGAAAGAGCAGACACACTCAGCCTTGGATACGCATGCGCGATGCTTGTCTCGATTGCTTTCGTAGTGGGCATTTCTGTCGTTCGTAAGGACTACCCGGCCTTTGCGCAACGCGTACGTTCTTTCTCGCCGTGGCTCATGGGTGGATCGTTGATAGCGATCTGGGCAGTGCTTGCGTCACGGCCACTCTGGACAACCACACGTAGGCCAAGAACTGAATTCCATAGCAACCTCACCGCATTCTTCCAAGATCAGGCAGGGTTCCCGATTGACCCGGAGAGAACCTACGACGAAAGCACTGTGACATGGATTTCTCTTTATCTCGGGTGGCCGCTGATAATTCTCGGAATACTCGGCTTTGGTCTCCTGGCGTACCGATTCGGGGCCCGCGGCCCTCAATGGCTTATCCCTCTTGCCGCACTCATGGCGCCAGCCCTTCTCTATCTCATCCAGCCTTCGATTGTTCAAGACCAGATATGGGCGATTAGAAGACTGTCCGCCTCAGCAGTTGTCGGGCTAGTTCTCACCGCTGCCGTGATGTGGCAATGGTCTATCACTGCTCTTCAGCCACGAATCCGCCCTGTCTTGCAGCGATTACTGACCGTACTGCTTGCGCTTGTGGTGGCTCTGTCGCCTCTGCTGTCGTGGTTCTCTATTCGCACTCAAGACCCAGTGACACCCATCGCTTTGTCCCCCACCGTGTATGTTCCCGAACAACAAGGGGCCCGCGCCCAGATGGAACAGCTCTGTAGCTATATCGATCATCGCCCAACCGTGTTGGTGGGTACGGGATCACACTTTGGAACCATCCGTGCAGGATGTGACGCCCCGGTGATTTTGATTTTCGGGCCTCTCACACAAGAAAGACTGATGAATATTTCAGAAGCCTGGAACACCAGACCGGTCGTCGTGACCCGAAGTCCTGACAACGTGAGCTGGACCACTGAACCCACACACCCCACTTTTTATTCGTGGATGGCGTTTGTTCCTGGTTTCCTCGGAAGCATGCCAAGGGGAATCGCCGAACAGGGATATAACTGGTACATCGGGCAAGCGGGAGAAGACGGGTCCGTGACTCACATCGAAGGCCCTGGGAACGACGGCCCCCTCGAACGTCCGTACACAGAGTAGAACAACCGGCTTTTCTCCACAGGTATCAGCGTCACCGTCCCAAAGAGAGCGCAATCGGGCCACTGTGATCTGCCATGCGTATCGCGATAGGCGAATCACTCATCCTGGAGGTACGCACAGGCACACCTGTTCATGCCATCGTGGAATTCGCTCGTGCGCGAGGCCACAATCTCAGCCATGAATTGTGGTGCGGCGACATACGGCTTGACCAAGCACATCCCGCTGGGCAATGGCCCCTCGTCGGTTATCCAAAAATTACCTCTCAAGAATCGCATAGTTGTGCCCCCGCACGTGGCACCCAACTCGTCGTTGTGACGGGCCCTGACGCTGGAAAAATAGTTCACACAAAAACGGGACTGATTGGTCGCAGCAGTGGGGACAACGCGCTTCAGGACCCATGGCTTTCACGTACTCACGCCCGGCTGAGGACTCAACCTGATATCGCGATTCGTGACCATGGTTCCCGGAACGGAACATCTGTTCTTCGTGACGGAAAACGGACGCAAATCTGGCGATGGCGCTGGCGAAAATTACGGACACGTGACCTGATTCATGCCGGCCGCACCTACCTCTACCTTCCAGATTCGCCTGACATCCCGACAAAAGAAAACACCCTCAAAGAACGTCCGAAATGGGCCACCGTGGCGGCATCAGCTGGAGGCGGCATTGCTCTGGGAGCGATCACCGGTCGATGGATTTTTGCTCTGGCAGGATTGGCGTATCCGGCCGTCACAATGGGAATATGGTGGTGGAACACCCGCCACGCGGGTGTCGAGTCCGTCATGTCACCACTCATTCCTGAGCAGGGACCGATCAACTGGAATCAAGCAGTATGTATCGTGGGCGAACCACGCAAGAGCGCAGGTTTCGCGCGAGCCGTAGTTCTGAATCGAGGTAGACAACCTCCCGCGGGGGGCTTCTTTGAACCGTGGATGCGCATCCTTGCTCCCGCCACAACACAGGATGGTCACCTCCGGCTTGCAGAACATTCCGCGAGTTGGGACGACGTAACCGTACAAGCGAAAGAGGAGGGATTCAGCGTCTCCTCAGGGGACGCCTCCATCACAATTCCTACTCTTCATGTCACAGCTGAGGTGGCTGAGGCGTGGGCGCGGAGAATACATTCCTCACGCACATCCACACTTCCCGATGCCCTCACATGGGGAGACATCGCGGATGCGAAACATCCCCGTACCGGCCTATCCGCAGTGATTGGTTCTTCAGAAACCGGGCCCTTTGCCTTGGATCTTGATCGCGACGGGCCTCACGTGCTGGTCGCGGGAACCACGGGTAGTGGGAAGTCTGAGTTCTTGGAAACATTGGTGATGTCCTTGACGGCTCACTACCCACCGACGCGTCTTTCTCTCGCCATCCTTGACTTTAAGGGAGGGGCCATGGCGCAACGATGTGCCGACCTTCCCCATCTCGCAGGGACAGTGTCGGACCTTGACCCCGCACTGGGGCGTCGTGCTCTTGCTGCCATCGCACAAGAAATTGTGGAACGTAAACGTCGGCTATCCGCGGCAGGTTTTGCGTCCATGTCGCAATGGGAAAGCGTCGGAGATGCCCCTGCCCGTCTCCTCATCATCGCCGACGAATATCAAGAGATTGCCGCGTCCAACTCATCCTTTCTTCCTGATTTGGCCCGGCTCGCAGCGCAGGGGCGTACTTTGGGATTACATTTTGTGCTCGCAACGCAACGTCCGGCAGGGGCCGTCACACCGGAAATACGCGCAAACATCGGCACGACGGTGGCACTACGGGTTGCGTCGGAGACGGAATCACGGGACCTCGTGGGGTCAACAGACGCCGCCCACATCTCTGCGGCCTACCCTGGGCGCGCGATCGTCACGTGCGGCACCACACGCACTACGGTGCAGATTGCACGCCCTACCAACCATGTCACTCCGGCCGTGCAAGAAGTAGGGATACCCGACAACTGCGATGTGAACCGTCCGCTATCCGCCACAGCTACAAGCGGGGCGACAGTCGCTCCGCTATGGCATCCTCCTCTGCCCATACGTATCTCTCCCACTGACCTGTCCGGCAAAGAGGAGGAAGGCATTTGTTTCGGCACATGGGACGACATCACGACACGAACACAAGGCACCGCGTCATGGAATCCCCAGACAGGTTCTCTGGTGATTGCGGGGCCCACTCATTCAGGCCGCACTACGGCTCTATACGCACTCGCTGCTGGATGCTCCGCTTCTTCATGGACCCCCGTGTGGCTTCCATCTGATGCCCGCCTCGCGGCACGCACAATCGAGAAGGTAATAAAGAAAAATGATCACGTGTTACTGGTGGATAACACGGAACAATTACTAGAGGCTCTCACCAATCATGCGCGTGGAACAGGAGCCGATGGCTTGGCAACGTTGATGCAGCAAGGGCGAGTTGCCTGCACCATGTCGGTTGCAAGTGGCGGGCGGATCGCTCGGCATCGACGTGCAACCGTAGTTTTAGGTGCTCTTGAAGACCATGAGGCAGCATTGTGGTCTTCACCTCCACGGAATTTGACCTCCTCACCTCCTGGAAGAGGACGATGGCGCGAGTCAGGAACATGGAAAGAAGTTCAGATTGCTCACGCAGAGGCCATGGAAATTCCCGATCTCGTTATTCCGCTTCCTTCACCTCTACTGCGCAGTGACCTAAAGTCCCGTGACAGCTCAGATACTCGTCAGGCTGTTGCGGTTGCCGGGGACACCGCACAGCCGTGGCGCCCAGACCCGACAGCACCGGTTGTTGTTGTGGGAACCCCCGGCCAGGAACGCACGCACATCAGCATGCTCATGCGTAACTGTGCGCAGGGTGTGACAGAAGTAAGTTCTGTATTCAACGTGACCACGGTGCAGCGTACTGACGCCACTGTCGTCGTAATCAACCCCTCGCCTGCAGATATCCGCGAGCTACGTCACGGTCACGAAGCAGGTGTGGTGGAAACCCGTGAAATCCCCTACCGTGCGGTGGTGCTTACCCCAGAAAAAGTAATGGCAGCACAATTTTTTGCCCCAGAGGGTTAGCGCGAAGACTCCTTTTGCGCGCGTGCTAAGGAACGCTTCAACGAGGCAACAACGCCCCCGAGCACCACGATGCCACTGAGCACAAAAGCGGTGCCGATGACGGGGTTAGCAGCCATACTCATAAACCCCATCCCTATCTGCAACACATTCCAGGCACCTGCTGGACCTCTAGCCCATCGACGACCCCGCCACAGCGCAATTCCGGTCAAGGCCAAGGTTACGGCGAGCGCGAGCGCAAAAAAGATCATGAACCACACGGTTTGAGGACGCTCCACAGCACCTCCATAGGCCACCACTAAGGTGCCGACAGCCCACACGCCAGCAGTCACTGCCTCCACCCCGACGACCACGGCAGCAACTCGCTCCCACACCGATGCTTGACCCAATTTTTGACTAGATGCCATCCTGTAACCGTACTGTCCCTTGAGCGCAACAGAAGCAGACCCTTGTCATACACACGAAGGCATGCGAGAATTAGTTCGTTGGTTTCGTGAGGACGATCTCCGAACCAGGCCCTTGTGGATCAAATGCTGCGCGCTCTATGCGCAGAAATTGGAGTGAAAGTGAATATGGATTGGCGCGACCGCGCAGCATGCCTAGAGGTAGAAGACCCTGAGTTGTTCTTTCCTGTGGGCAATGCTGGTCCTGCACTCGAACAGATTGAACGTGCAAAAGAAGTATGCAACTCGTGTAACGTCCGCGAAGCATGCCTCGCCTGGGCGATGGAACATAACCAGGACTCTGGTGTGTGGGGCGGCCTCTCGGAAGACGAACGTCGTTCCTTGAAGCGCCGTGCCGCACGCGCACGCCGCGCCGCGCGTTAAGTTCGCCGGGTCATCACCAGAGGTATTTCCAGGTTTACCTGGGTACCTTGCGCGCGTGTATCCCAGTGAAGATTCCCGCCCAATTCGTTTGTGACCAGCGTGCGGACTATGTTGGAGCCCAGCCCTTCCGGAGCCTTCTCTACCCCGTGACCATTGTCGCTCACGGTGATCTGTAAAACTTCTTCTTGTCTGCGCGCTTCGACTGTGACGACACCTGCGGGAAGACCCGCAAATCCATGCTCCACTGCATTCGCCACTAATTCAGTGATGACTAATGCCAGCGGAGAGGCGATGTCAGCCCCCAAGAGCCCGAATCTGCCCTCCACCCGAGTCTCTACTTTGGTTTCCGGGGTTGCGAGATCAGCAGACAGGTGCATCGTCGTAGACACTAACCGGTCCATATCGACGCGTTCATCAAGGCTGCCCGACAAGGAATCATGCACAAGCGCAATGCTTTGCACCCGCCGCATCGCATCCGCCAAAGCGACTTTTGCTTCCGTCGCTTCAACCCGCCGACTTTGCATACGTAACAGGGCAGAAACTGTCTGCAGATTGTTTTTTACCCGATGGTGAATTTCTCGAATGGTCGCGTCTTTCGTGATGAGTTCACGCTCACGACGCCGTAATTCCGTGACGTCTCGACACAGGATCACGGCCCCTGAACGCTTACCATGCTCCGTGACAGGTATCGCGCGAAGAGATAAGCACGCGGTACCTACATTCAGATCTGCGCGCCAGGCCGCACGCCCAGCAACCACGGTAGAGAGGGTTTCGTCTATTGCGCTCCGATCAGCGACTAACGCGGCCGCCGTAGCTGGAAGGGAAAGCCCCACTAGCCCCTCCGTCAAACCAAGCCGATAAAAACATGATTGAGCGTTGGGACTGGCATACGTCACCACTCCCTCTTGGTCTAATCGCACAACACCATCGCCGACACGAGGAGCTCCTCTGCGTGCACCTGTCGCTGAATCCTCTGCCCGCGGAAACTCTCCTCTAGAGACCATGGCC
>WTKG01000031.1 GCA_011524475.1 Demequinaceae bacterium | reverse complement strand
TACCGGGACGATGAAAAGCAGCATCCCAATTACGGCAAAAATTGCGACAACAAAAACAACTGTGGGATACGCCATTGCGGACTTTATTTTCCCGCGAAGTTTTACTTCTGCCTCAAAATTTTCGGCAATCGACACAAGTACTGCATCTAAGAATCCGCCGACTTCTCCCGCCCGGACCATATTGATCATGAGAGGTGGAAAGACTCGTGGGTGGCGCCCCAATGACTGAGATAAAGAGTTACCCGCTTCTACATCTCCGCGCACATCGCCAATAACTTTTGCAAGCGCAGTGTTTTCAGTTTGTTCGGCAAGGATGTTAAGGGCACGAATAATCGACAAGCCCGACTGGATCATCGTGGCTAACTGTCGTGACATCACCGCGATGTCTTTCAACTGAATACGGTCAGAAAGTCCAGGGATTTTGATCTCTGTATTCAGCCCGCCAGTTCTCACGGGGTCAATCGAAATTGGCGCGAGGCCCATCGTCCGCAGGCGCTGAGACACTAATGCCTCGTTTGAGGCTTCGATAGTTCCTTTTTGCATCTTCCCTGAACTATCGCGGTACGTGTATTTATACGTCTGTGTTGCCTGCGCCATATTTTCTCCTAGGCCTCGCCGCGTCCCGAAAGTCGCTTGAACTCTGGTTCGTGATGACACTTCTCGAGACCTGTTTCGTACGAGATGTGCCCTGTGCGCACGAGTTCAGCAAGGTGCTGGTCCATTGTGTGCATTCCAAGAGACGCGCCTGCTTGCATCGCTGAATAGATTTGGTGGCTTTTACCTTCTCGGATCAAGTTTCTAATAGCAGAGGTGGCAACCAGCACTTCTGTCGCTACCGCGCGTCCTGCCCGGCCGCTCAATTTGCACAGAGTCTGACAGACCACTCCTTGAAGGGCGGAGGCCAACTGTGCACGCACCTGCCCCTGTTGGTGTTCAGGGAACACATCAATAACTCTGTCGATTGTCTGTGCTGCAGATTGGGTATGGAGCGTCGCAAATACCAGGTGGCCTGTTTCTGCCGCAGTGAGAGCCACGGAAATTGTTTCAAGGTCACGCAATTCGCCGACCAAAATGATGTCTGGGTCTTGGCGCAGCACATGTTTAAGCGCGTTTTGGAACGAATGAGTGTCTGCCCCTATTTCACGCTGATTCACGATTGAATTCTTGTGGCGGTGAAGGAATTCAATCGGATCCTCCACTGTGACGATGTGATCCGACCTGGTGCTGTTTGCCAGGTCAATGATTGAGGCCAGAGTGGTGGATTTTCCAGATCCGGTAGGGCCTGTCACGAGCACCAAACCACGTGGCAGATGCGCGAAGTCACCCACAACAGAGGGAACGCCGAGCGAGTCTAAAGATTTAATTTCGAAAGGAATCAATCGGAAAGCAGCGCCAAGGGAATCGCGCTGTTGGTACATGTTGACCCTGAAACGTCCCGTGCCTGCGAACGCATGCGCAAAATCAAGTTCGAGATTAGCCTCGAATTGCTCCCTTTGTTTCTGAGACAAGATCGAATACATAACCCGCTGAATCGTCTCAGGAGTGAGGACAGGAAACCCTTCCAGCGGAGAGAGCGAACCGTCGATACGCACCATGGGAGGCGCGCCTACCGTCAAATGCAAGTCAGAGGAATTACGTTGCATCATCGCGTGTAGCGCAGCGGCAAGATCAAGGTCTCCTGGCTCAGAATCAGCCTGGAGCCCCACCCGCGTTGAGGCGGAGGGTGCAGGTGGCTCAGGATTTCCTTGAGGAACAGCCTGAACTCCTCCATATTCCTGCGGAGGGGCCGCAGGAGCATTGGCCTGAACCGCACGTGCTTGTTGACGTGCATACTGAAGAGGATTTACCTCTGCTCCAGGAGGGCCCGCAGTCATCGTTTCACCACCTTTTTCATATCCGTTTCATACATCGGCACATGTGACGCACTTCTGAACATCCTTACTTCACCACTCTGAATAGTTCCTCAAGTGACGTAAGGCCTTGCTGCACTTTGCTCCATCCATCCTCCAGAAGGGTTTCCATGCCATTTTTTCGTGCAGATTTACCAATATCAGCGGAAGACGCTCGAGATACCGTGAGACGCTCGATCTCTTCGCTGACTTCCATGATTTCGTGGAGCGCTAACCGCCCCCGGTACCCCGTATGCGCACAAGAAGAACAGCCCTCCGCGCGATACAGAAGCGGGGCTTCCTTTTTTTCCCAACCAAACCGATCCACGAGCGGCTCTATTTCAGGCGTGTACTCCACCTTGCACTTTTCACACAATTTCCGCGCGAGTCGCTGCGCCACGACGGAATCAATGGCAGAACCCACAAGAAAGGGCTCGATCCCCATTTCCGTAAGACGGGTGACAGCGCTCGGCGCATCATTAGTGTGCAAAGTAGAGAGCACCAGGTGTCCCGTCAAAGCAGCTTCAATAGCAATTTGTGCCGTCTCGTGATCACGAATCTCACCCAAGAGAACAACATCTGGATCGGAACGTAAAATGGACCTCAACGCGCTCGCAAACGTCAAGCCAGCTTTAGGGTTCACCTGCACCTGGTTAATTCCAGGAATCCGGTATTCCACCGGATCTTCCACCGTAATGATGTTGATCTCGGGCCGTGCGACCTGGTTCAGAGTCGCATACAGCGTTGTGGATTTTCCAGACCCCGTCGGTCCCGTCACCAGAATCATCCCGTAAGGCTTAGAAAAAGACTGCTGATATATCTCATAGTTTTCGGGTCTAATGCCTAAGTCAGCAAGTTCCATGGTGGCAGTGGTGTTATCCAGAACACGCATCACGATTTTCTCTCCCCACACTGTGGGAAGGGTTGCCACGCGAAGGTCTATCTTGCGTCCTTGATGATTCACCGAAAGACGGCCGTCTTGAGGTTTCCTGCGTTCAGCAATATCAATGTCAGCCATAATTTTGATACGAGATATCACCGCGTTTTGAATCGCCTTGTTAGCGTTCTGCATTTCGTGAAGAACACCATCAATCCGGTACCTCACCCCAAGTTCTTTTTCTCCAGGTTCGATATGGATATCGGAAGCTCGGTCTTGAATCGCTTGTGAAATCAAAAGATTCACGAATCGAACCACTGGAGCGTCATCTTCAATGACCTCTCCTACATTGTCAGTCGACAGATCTTCCTCGTGTTCCAGGGAGCCTTGCAGGTCTTCTAGTTCGTTGTCTGCTCTGCAATACCGATCGATTGCGGTGATCACATCATCATGAGTCGCCACCACGGGAACAATGTCACGGCCCGCGATTGCCCGAAAATCATCGACCGCAACCACGTTTCCTGGATTCGCCATGGCGAGTGTCATGACGTTGTTTTCGAGGGCGATGGGCAGAGCTGTGTGGCGCCGACAGACCTGGGGTGGGATAAGAGCTACTGCAGCGGTATCGACTGGATAATCCGTGAGGTCCACGAAGTCCATTCCCACTTGTTTCGCAAGACCCTTGACTAAGTCAGCTTCAGTAATGAGACCAAGCTCCACAAGAGTGCGCCCGAGAGATTGTCCGCGTTGTTGTTGCTCATCGATCGCGTCCATGAGCTGTTCTTCTGTGAGGACGCCTTCTTCAAGAAGAATCGAGCCCAACTGTTTCATGTCATGCCCTCAAATCTGACTAGATATCCCAGTTACTAGGGGCGACCGTAACACCACAAAACGGACATTGTCAGTGCTTTTGCTGTGAGATATTCGCCACAAGCGCGCGTTCCATTTCCTTCACCGGGGCGGAGACGCCCGTCCACAAACGCACTTGTTCTGCGGCCTGATGCAGCAGCATTCGCGTGCCCGATACTGCTACACCACCACGTAATTCCCATTGATCCATGAGTGGCGTGCGAAGAGGGTCGTACACCGCATCGAGTAAGACTCCAGAAACATGGGCAGGTAACTGCGCCCCCAGTTCCACAGTCACCTCGGCAGGAACAGTGGAGATCACCACGTCCGCATACGCCACCTCTGTCGCCGCAGAATCAAAAGAGACGAATCGCGGCTCCACCCCCATTTTTGCGCACGCGCGCATAAGGCCGCCGGCACGAGATTTGTTGCGAACAACCACGAGTGGATGTGTACAGCCAAGTTCTCCCAAAGCAGCTACTGCGGAGGTTGCCGTGGCACCACCGCCGACCACGGCAGCCGCATGTACCTGACTCACTCCCGCCTCACCAAGAGCAGCTTTGATGCCATACACATCAGTGTTGACCCCGACGCGCTGGAGGTGTGCTCCAGCTTTGTAAATTGCCACCGTATTCACAACGCCCACCAATTTGGCGAGAGACTCTACAAAATCAAGATGGGCCACAATGCTCGTTTTGTGTGGCATCGTGACGCTCACACCCACCCATGTCTCGTCCAGGCGCGACATGAAGTCTTCCAACCCATCAGGCGCAACGTCATATTTTTGATAATTCCAGTCCAACCCGAGGTGTTCATACGCTGCTCGGTGAAGCACCGGCGAAAGCGAATGCGAAACAGGGTGCCCTAGTACTCCAGCCTGAACGCCGCTACGTGTCATTGTTCGCAAGCCATTCACGGAGCACCTCAACGTTTGAGAGGTGCTGATTAAATGTCTTTGCGTACAAGGTTTCACCACTGAGAGGGTTGACGGTCACGAAGAACAAGAAATCGTGTGACGTGGGAGACACCGCGGCTTTAATGGATTCTTCTCCCGGGGCCGTAATAGGGCCTGGAGGCAGGCCGGTGTAACGGTACGTGTTGTATGGGTCGGTAGAACTACGTTGGTCCGCGGTGGTGAACAAGTTTCCTTCTTCGCGGAAGATGTAGTGCACGGTGGAGTCAAATTCAAGGGCTCGGCCAGCCTCTAGCCGGTTGGCAATCACACCAGACACCATGGGGCGATCCTCGTCGAGCTTCGCTTCCTTTTCTATGAGCGAAGCAATCGTGAGCACTCGGAGCCACTGTGAGCGCTCCACCCCGTTTGCTTCCAGTCGCGAGATAGTTTCTTGAATCATGCTGGAGAAGACCACGTCAGGACTCACATCAGGATTGAACTCGTACGTTGCCGGGAAAAGCCACCCTTCATAGAGGCCGTTAGCTTCGTCCGGAAGACCCAATGCCTCAGGATTTTCCAGCGCAGCGCGCACTTCGGTCTCATCAGATTCAATCAGTGCAGCCACTCGTTCAATGATCCGCTCCAGACTATAACCCTCAGGAATCGAAATACGAGTCACCTCACGGTTGGAGGAGTCCGTGAGTGCGATGAGAGCAAATTCTGCCTTCATTTCACGCTGAAGTCGGTAGTAGCCAGGAGCGATAGAACGTGCAAGCTCATCGTTGGCGAAAGTCTCCAAACGAAACGCCTCAACAGAAGCTACTACTCCTGCCTCAAAGAGTGCCTGCCCAATCTGTTCTCCGCTGTCGCCAGGTTCCACGACAACGCGGACACTTCCCTGTCCCACACCTTCGTAGTCCGCAACCACCAAGTCATTCGCGCGGAACGACTGCACAAAGTTCCAACTGACGGAAGCCGCCAAACCAAAAAGCACGAGGCCTACAGACATCACAATCAAAGACTTTGTACGGCATTCTTTGCGTCGTTCCTGACGCGCCATTCGGCGTACATCCAGCGACGTGGTAGTCGTCGGTTCCACCTCAAACAGGTCAGGCATCGCTCCCCTTGGGTCGTACGTTCTGGGTCACGTTATCAGCGTGACCCGCTTTTTCTGCATTCATTGCTGTGTCAAGAATCGTGACAGCCGCCTGCTGGTCTACCCGCGTACGGTGGTCTCGCGTCGCGACACCAGCCTCACGCAGTGCAGCGTGAGCCGCAACAGACGACATGCGTTCATCCACCAAACGGACAGGAATACCGCAATGTTCCACGAGCGCCTGCGCAAAAGTACGTGCATCACGCGCGGATTCCCCTTCATGCCCAGCAAGATGGCGCGGTAAACCTACGTACGCCATTACCGCGTCGCGTTCACGCATGAGTGTGCACAAATTTTCGACAACTGATGTATCTCGGTTCAGGGTTGCCACCGGGAACGCCATAATCCCTTCTGGATCAGATGCCGCCACCCCTACCCGAACGGTGCCGACATCTATGCCAAACCGCACTCCTGGATCACCCTTCATAAAACTCACAAGGCCGCAAGAGC
>WTKG01000132.1 GCA_011524475.1 Demequinaceae bacterium | reverse complement strand
CGGCGCGAAGGCAAGGGCCATGCTGGGCCAATCACCCCACCGTGAACACCCTCTCCATATGTTTGTGGACCCCTAAGTTCGTCACCCAAGGCGATGTCAACGCCCAGTTCTTCGACAAGTTCACGTCTCAGCGCCGCCTCCGGAGACTCTCCCGACTCCACCTTGCCCCCAGGGAACTCCCATCTGCCCGCTACCTCGTGAGGAGAATTACGACGGGCGGCAAGCAATGTGCGGGGAAGTTCCGCATTGTCCACAATCGCTGCACCAACGACGAGGATGGCCTCGCTCATAAGAGAGCTCTTAAGAAATCAGTGCCGTGTATTGTTCGGCATCCAGCAGTTCTGCCGCCGCAGATACCTTCACTTTAAAGAGCCACGCCTCACCAAAGGGATCCGCATTAATGGTTTCCGGAGTTGCGGTAAGCGCATCGTTGACGACCGTCACTGTGCCCCCCACGGGAGAAAAAAGTTCGGAGACTGCTTTGGTGGATTCCAGCTCTCCACATACCACCCCTGCCTCAACTGTGGCACCCACCGCAGGGAGTTCGGCATAGACAACATCTCCGAGAGCCTCAGCCGCATAGGCAGTGATGCCCACGGTTACTTCGCTTCCTTCAGAAGCCTCTCCGCGCACCCATTCATGCTCAGCGGAATATTTCAGATCTCCAGGAACCTCAGACATGATGCACCTTTCCCGTCCTGCGCGAGCGCAGTGACCTTACGTTCGATCGGGCCTTGTGTACAAGGGTAGAGGGTGGACCTCCATGACCTCGTCACGACCGCGTACATCCACATGAAGCACGGTCCCTGGTGAGGCCACAGCCGGATGCACATAGGCCATAGCGATTTGCTGTCCAAGCGTGGGAGAAGGCACCCCCGAAGTGATGTGGCCCACGGCAACACCGTCAAGAGTGCGGACGTCGTATCCGGTCCGTGCAGCCCGGCGGCCATTGCCGAGCAGACCCACCAATATGCGCGCGTCTACAGGGGCGTTCTGCGGTTGCTCACGCCAGCTTTCCAGCGCAACTGATGCCTCCGTAAGAGCTTCTGCCCCGACACATTCGTGGGGGTCACCGGTAGCGCGAGTGAGTTTCACTGCCCAGTGAAGGCCTGCACTGAAAGGGTCTCTTTCCGGAGTGAGTTCAGCCCCGTGCAGAGGCATTCCCGCCTCCAGGCGCAAGGAGTCGCGTGCGGCAAGACCACACGGCAGAATCCCATAGGCGCCCCCTCGCGCCAGCAGTACGTCCCACACGTGTGGTGCATGTTCCGCGGCAACCAAGATTTCGAAGCCGTCTTCACCGGTGTAGCCCGTACGGGCCACCCAAGCACCTACTTGTCCTTCCATCGTCACGTCGTGACACGAGAAGTACCGTGCTTCACGGGGGCGGACGGAGCTGTCGGTCACCACATCTTCAAGAAGTTCTTGTGCACGAGGACCCTGCACTGCAAGAAGCGCATACGCGTCGGAAACATCCTCCACCTGCACATCGAATGATTCACACCGCTCAAGAAGCTCTGTCACGACCACGGCCCGGTTCCCTGCATTCGCAATCACCAGAAAGTCGGTGACCCCGGTGCGGTAGACAATCAGATCATCTACTACACCTCCGCGAGCGTTACAGAGCAAAGAATATTTTGCTCTTCCCACAGGCATGTCGGCAAAGAGGCCTGTGAGTGACCACTCCAACCCGGCAACGACTTGAGTCCCGGTAAGACGAATCTGTGCCATGTGACTGACATCAAATAGTCCAACGTTGCGGCGTACGGCCTCGTGCTCGGCAATCTGGGATCCGTATCGCAGCGGCATGGACCATCCTGCAAACTCCGTTAACGTGGCGTCCAGTGCCCGATGCTGGGCATCCAGCGGAGAGAGCGCTGAGGAGCCTGGAGACGTCATGAATCGGTCTTTGCGGCAATAACGTCCAGGGGAGGGCAAGTGCACACCAAATTTCGGTCTCCATGAGCGTTGTCGATACGACTCACGGGAGGCCAGTACTTGTCTTGACGAAGTGTGGAGACGGGAAAAGCTGCCTGCTCGCGTGAATATTCCGCTTTCCAGTCGTCCGATACCACGGCCGCAGCAGTGTGAGGGGCGTGCCGGAGTGGAGAATTCTCGACTGTGATGTGACCTTCCTCGATATCCGAAATTTCTTTGCGGATAGTCACCATTGCTTCAATAAAGCGATCAATCTCACCGAGGTTCTCTGACTCTGTCGGCTCGATCATTAAAGTTCCGGCCACGGGAAAACTCATCGTGGGAGCGTGGATGCCAAAGTCGATAAGCCTCTTGGCGATGTCTTCCGCCGTCACACCGGTACTAGCGGTGAGAGGACGAATGTCAACAATGCACTCATGCGCTACCAGACCACTCGGGCCTGTGAACAGCACGGGAAAATGGGGATTCAGTTTCACTGCAACATAATTGGCTGCGAGGACAGCTGCGCGAGTGGAGTCTGTGAGACCAGAGCCACCTAGCAACTGAATATATGCCCAGGAAATAGGTAAGACTCCGGCAGACCCATACGGTGCGGCACTGACGGGAGCGCCCGCGCGGGCAAGTTCTTCTGGGCGTTGAATGGTCTGACGCAGCCCTGGAAGATACGGGATGAGGTGTTCTGCCACCGCAACAGGGCCCACGCCTGGGCCACCACCGCCATGAGGGATGGCGAATGTTTTATGTAAGTTCAGATGAGACGCGTCCCCACCAAAATGCCCTGGCTTGGCAACGCCAACCAAAGCATTGAGATTCGCTCCATCAATAAACACTTGACCGCCTGCAGCATGCACGAGGTCGCAAATTTCGGTGATCTCAGTCTCATACACGCCATGAGTGGAGGGATAGGTAAGCATGATTGCGGCAACCGTGTCCTCGTGCGCCGCCAAAACTTCCCGCAAATTGTCTAGGTCAATTTCTCCATCGTCGCGGGTCGCGACCACCTTGACAGTCATGCCAGCCAACACAGCAGAAGCCGCGTTCGTGCCGTGCGCTGAATCTGGGATCAAGCACACTTTTCGCTGTTTTTGGCCTCGATCCACGTGATAGCTACGTATTGCCAAGAGCGCAGCGTATTCACCTCGTGAACCTGCATTGGGTTGAACAGAAACGGCCGCATATCCAGTGATTTCCGCAAGCCATGACTCAAGTTCGGCGATGAGATCCCGCCAACCCTCTGTTTGATCGGAGGGGGCGAACGGGTGGATGGAGGCAAAACCTGGCCACGTAATTGCCGCCATTTCGATCGCGGAATTCAACTTCATCGTGCAGGATCCCAGCGGAATCATGGTTCGATCCAACGCGAGGTCTCGGTCCCCCAAGCGACGCAGGAATCGCATGAGTTCTGTCTCCGAGTGATACGAGTGGAAACTCTCGTGCTCCAGGTACGGCGTACGGCGACGAAGTTCGCGAGGGATGGCAACTCCGGGACTGACTTCTACCCACTCACGGGTGGTGGCAGTGATGGCGGCAACTAATGTGCCAATCACCTGAGCAGTGGTGATTTCGTCACATGACATGGCAATCTCGTCGTCACCTACCCGACGCACGTTGATGCCTTCCGCTGCACATCGCATCATCACGGATTCCGCTCCCCCGGGGACCACCGCAATAACGGTGTCAAAGAAAGCCTCATGCTTCACCTGCACACCTGCTGCACGGAGCGTGTCTGCCAGAGACACTGCATGAGCGTGAATACGAGCCGCGATTTCGCGCAATCCTTCGGGTCCGTGGAACACCGCATACATCGCGGCTGTAACTGCGAGCAGAGACTGCGCGGTGCAAATGTTCGAGGTCGCCCGGTCTCGTCGAATATGTTGTTCCCGTGTTTGCAGAGCAAGGCGGTATGCCGGAGCACCATCTGCGTCGACCGAGACCCCTACGAGCCTTCCCGGGAGTTGCCGCTCTAACCCTTCGCGAACCGCCATATAAGCGGCGTGGGGGCCACCGAAGAAGAGTGGAACTCCAAGCCTTTGGGTAGATCCCACAGCAATATCTGCACCCTGTTCCCCGGGAGGTGTGATGAGCGTGAGAGACAGGATGTCTGCGGCAACAGTGACCAAGCCACCTGCCTCATGTGCCGCGGTAATGATGGGCTCGATGTCCCGAACCACACCTGAAAGACCGGGCTGTTGAATGACAAGCCCTACAAGATTGTCAGGAGCCTTCCAGTCAGAAGAGATGTCTTCCACACGGACTTCTTGACCCAGTGCTTCTGCTTGCGCCTGTGCCACCGCGATGGATTGAGGTAAACACTCTGCATCAAGGATCACCACCCCGTCGTGCGTGACTGCGCGACGCATGAGCAACATCGCCTCAGAGACAGCAGTTGCCTCATCCAACAAAGATGCCCCCGCAGTTGGCAAAGCCGTGAGATCAGAAACCATCGTCTGGAACAACAACAACGCCTCAAGGCGACCCTGAGAGATCTCTGCTTGATAGGGGGTATACGCGGTGTACCAGGCGGGGTTCTCTAAAAGGTATCGCTTGATGACATTGGGGGTGACCGTGTCCGAATACCCCTGGCCAATCATTTGAATCATGGCCTGATTTCGTTGCGCAAAACCTTGAAGGCGCCTTAACGTTTCAAATTCTGACACCGCGGGGGGAAGGTCGAGCGGCACTCCATCAAAAACTGCGGGAGGAAGTGCCGCCTCGACAAGTTCCGCCGCACTTGCATACCCCACCTCAGCGAGCATGGCGCGCTGAGCCCGAGGGTCAGTACCAATATGGCGACGAGAAAACGAGGTCACCGACATATTGTGGCGTAGATTCGCCCGCTATGGGCGCGGCACGACGACTATGTTTCGTCGATTACCGGAGCACTACCCGCCTGAGCCTGAATCGACTCAATGGCGTTGTGCGCGGACGCCTTCTGCTTGTACAACTCAGAACTCGCCAAAATCTGACCGTTTGAGGACACAATACGGAACCAGAACTGGCCGTTCTTCTTGCTTTTTTGAATCGTGAACTTCATCGTTCTCTCCTTTAGTTGACACTGTGCATCCTATGAGGGGGAAGCTACGTTGGCTAGAGATGCTCTCGCGCATCACGGGACTTGTGTCTGCGCGATAGTGTGGAGACATCTTCAGTACACACAGAGGAAGCCCGTGAAAGTATTTATTCAAGTTCCATGCCTGAACGAGGAAGAGACACTTCCTCTGGTGTTTGCCACCATGCCAAAAAAAATCCCCGGTGTGGATTCGGTGGAATGGCTTGTGGTCGACGATGGCTCAAGCGATCGCACTGTGGAAGTTGCGCGGGGCCTCGGAGTGAAACACTTCGTATTCCACACACGGAATATGGGGTTAGCGAGGTCTTTCCGGGATGGGGTGGAGTACGCGCTTGCCCACGGCGCTGACATTGTGGTTAATACCGATGGAGATAACCAATATCCGCAAGAACGCATCCCCGACCTCGTGGCGCCCATTGTGGCGGGGGAGGCGGACATCGTCATCGGTGATCGTCAAACCCAAAAAGTCGCCCACTTTTCAGCATTCAAGAAGCTCATGCAACGCATCGGTTCGTGGGTGGTAAATCGTGCGGCGGGAACAAAACTGCCAGACGCCGCTTCCGGATTCCGCGCCTACTCCAAATATTCGTTGTACCGACTGAACATCGTCACCAAATTTTCCTACTGCATGGAGACCATCATCCAAGCAGGCAACAAACGCCTAGCCATCGCTTCTGTAGCAGTAGACACTAATCCCAAGACCCGGGAATCTCGGCTGTTTTCGAACATCTTTGAACACATGCTCAAGTCGGGTCAAGCAATCATGCGCTCATACATCATGTTTAAACCGTGGACGATTTTTGCCACCTTGGCTCTAGTTTTTGGTCTCGCGGGCCTGACGCCTTTCGTGCGCTTCCTCATCCTCCAAGCTCTAGGGGACACCGGGAACCACATTCAGTCACTAATTTTGGGCACAACGTTCCTCGTCGCCGCTTTGCTGTCCGTTGCATTAGGGGTTCTCAGTGACCTCATGAAAACAAACAGAATCCTGCAAGAAGAACAGCTGGAGCGCGAGCGAGAACGTCAATATGGCCCGGCAGTCTCACCTGCATTCGCCCGACATCCGCAAAAAAAGTCCAAGCAGCGCAGCAGAGCAGCCAAAAAATAGATACCCGAGCCCCCCAGGGTGGGCTCGTACATATGGTGCGCGAGGGGGGAGTCGAACCCCCACGCCCGTGAAGGCACACGGACCTGAAC
>WTKG01000077.1 GCA_011524475.1 Demequinaceae bacterium | reverse complement strand
CATTTACACCGCACTCGCGTAATACGGCGCAGGTCATGTCCACATGGGGGCGGCTGGGCAGTGATCGTCCTTCGTGGTAGATCGTCAGCCCGTTCGGAAGTGCAGGTGCGCATAACAACAGTCCCGACACGAACTGCGAAGAAAGCGACGCGTCCACTGTCACAGACGAGGGAATCTTTTCCGGAGGCTCTACTGTGAAGGGCAGTGTCCCGCGCCCGCCATCGTCCACCACCGCCCCGAGACGACGCAGTGCCTCCAGTAGCGGCCCCATCGGACGGACGCGCGCTTCTTTGTCACCGTCAAATGTCACAGGGCTATCGGCAAGGAGAACGAGGGGTGGAATAAAACGCATGACAGTGCCCGCTAAACCACAGTCGATGCGGCTCCCACCCGACAATGCTGCAGGGGTGATTTTCCAGGGTGACGTGGAGTCTTCTATGTGAACTCCTAACGCCCGCAATGCATTGCGCATGAGGTCACTGTCACGGGAGTCAAGGCCGCCGTAAACCGAGACAGGAGATGCGGCTAACGCCGCAAGTACGAGGTAGCGGTTCGTGAGAGATTTGCTGCCAGGAATCTCCACGGTAGCGTCGAGTGCGCTGTGTGCCGTTGGCGAAAGCCACGGCTCCGTGGGCGAATTCATAACACCTCCTAGGTCCCTAACCTACCAATGCGCCTCATCCTGTTTTTGAAATAACGCGGTCTTCTTCATCGGGCGCTAGTGTGGGGTGTGATGACAGCACACGACGGAACAGAAGACAATTTTGACTTTGAGCGCGAAGCGCTCAGTTATATGAATCAGTTGTTTGCTGCCGCGATGCGCATGACTAAAAATCCCAGTGATGCGGAGGATCTGGTCCAGGAGACTTACACCAAGGCTTTTGCGGCTCAAGACAAGTTTCGTCCCGGTACGAACCTCAAGGCGTGGCTGTACCGGATTCAAACCAATGCGTTCATTAACGTGTATCGCAAGCGCCAAAGAGAACCACAGCGAAGTGATGCAGACGCGGTTGAAGATTGGCAGATTGCTCGTGCCGCGAGCCATCAATCCAGCGGTTTAGTGAGTGCCGAAGAGTCTGCTCTTGAGCAGATCGGGGACACTGATATTCGCCAGGCTCTTGCTGACCTGCCAGAAGAGTTTCGTCTTGCCGTGTATCTCAGTGATGTGGAGGGGTTTTCCTACAAAGAAATCGGCGAAATCATGGACACCCCGGTGGGTACAGTGATGTCGCGTCTGCATCGGGGAAGGAAACGGCTACGCGAGTTGTTACATGACTATGCGGCTAACCGCGGAGTGCGGGATGTGAGGCCAACAGCGAAAGCGAAAGACACAGAAGGGGGCGTCCGTGGCGGGGAAAAATTGTGACGACGCACTTGACCGGCTATACGAATTCATTGACAAAGAACTTCCTGACGAAGATCTCCATCGCATCGATGAGCACCTGCACAAGTGCAGTCCCTGTAAGAGTGAAATGGAATTGCGAGTAAAGATTAAGGAACTCGTACATTCGCATACTCGCGAGAAGGCTCCAGAAGAACTTCGTCACCGTATTTTGACGGCTATCAATGACGCTCGAGACAGCCAGTAACCGAAATTTCAGCCGGAATGTGAATGTTTCTGGCCCGAGTGAGTGCCGAAAATACTAGGAGTTCGGGCGCTTTCCGTGGTTTGCGCTCTTCTTGGCCCGGGACTTACGCTTACGTCCACGCTTGCTCATGGTTCTCCTTAGGTGATCAGACTAGGCAGACATCATCGCATAGCTTCTGTGAGGTACATTCAAGTTTCCTGAGGGATCGGCCGAAGGAGAACGTATGAGTGACTCACCTGTGTCCGTGGTCCCGCTTCTCCACGCCCTTGCGAGCACCGGCGGATCTGACTTGCACTGCAAGGTTGGCAATGCTCCACGCATTCGCGTGGATGGGCGATTGCGTAAACTTCAGGTCCCGCCGCTGACTGCTGAAGACACCAGCAATATGGTCGCAGAGGTGCTGCCGGAAGACATGGTTGCCCAGTTCCGTGAGACGCATGAAGCAGACTTTGCCTTCTCGCTTTCTGGGGTGGGTCGTTTCCGTGTGAATGCGTATGTCGCGCGTGGAACAGACGCTTTGGTGTTCAGGCAAGTGGCCGTAGGAGCTCAATCCATGTTGGAGTTGGGGCTCCCCGAAGTCGTCGGAAGTCTGGCACTTGAGCCGCGGGGTCTTGTTCTTGTGACTGGCCCTACCGGTTCAGGGAAAACCACAACATTGGCTTCGATGGTTGATCTTATAAATGAGACTCGTGAAGTGAACATCATCACGATCGAGGATCCTATTGAGGTCCTGCACAAAGATAAGCAGGCAATTATTTCTCAACGGGAAATCCGTACTGACACCCTCGATTTCCATAATGCTTTGCGTGGTGCCATGCGCCAAGACCCTGATGTGATCATGGTGGGGGAGATGCGTGATGCCGAGACAGTGCGCGCTGCCCTGTCCGCGGCGGAAACCGGACACTTGGTGCTGTCCACATTGCACACGATCGATGCACAAGACTCTATTAATCGCATGGTGGATTTCTTCTCCCCGCATGAACAGGGGCAAATTCGTGCCACCCTTGCCCAAACTCTGCGAGGGATTATTTCTCAAAGGCTGGTGCGCAGGGCTTCAGGTACGGGTCGCACCCTTGTTGCCGAAATTATGGTGAACACAGGGCGGACAGCCGAGGCCATTATTGATCCTTCTGGGCAGCCTTCTATTTTGGAATTGATTAGCGAAGGCGAGTATTACCAGATGCAGACATTTGATCAGCATCTTCTTGTGTTGGCGCAAGGCAACTCCATCACGATAGAAGAGGCTTTGGCGATTGCCTCCAACCCGCACGATCTCTCTGTAGCGTTCCGTAATGCAGGAATGATTGCCTAATTAGCGCCACAGATATTTGTAGGTAACTAGATTTTCTGGGTGAGTTATCTGCGGAAAGCCTGGGACAGCAAGGCTTCTTGCTGGGCTGTGTGTATGCGTGCGGACCCAGAAGCTGGAGAGGCTGACGCCGGCCTCGACACCACTGATAGCGGGCGATCAATGAGTGTGGCTGTGACACGACTGAGATAACTCCACGCGCCTTGGTTTTCGGGTTCTTCTTGTACCCACGCCACAGACGCTTCTGGGTAGTGGTTCAGGATCGACGTGAAAGCTTCCGCGTCGAGAGGGTAGAGCTGCTCCAGACGCACGATAGCCGTACTGGTGTCACCCAAAGACTCTCGGGTGGCTCGCAGGTCGTAATAGACCTTTCCCGCGCACAAGAGAACCTTCGTGACATCTTCTGGAGTGACCACAGGGTCATCAATGATCTCGTGAAATGACCCAGACGTGAGATCGTCGGCGTGACTGGTTGCTTGAGACATGCGCAGCATGGACTTGGGGGTGAAGACCACCAGTGGCCGCCGAGGGCGGTCATACGCCTGCCGGCGTAAAAGGTGGAAGTAGGAGGCGGGGGTGGAAGGCATCGCAGCGATCATGTTGTCTTCGGCGCACAACTGTAAGAAACGTTCCACTCGGGCTGAGGAGTGATCTGGCCCCTGTCCTTCGTATCCGTGAGGTAAGAGCAACACCACCGAGGAGGACTGGGCCCATTTCTGCTCGGCAGAAGAGATGAACTCATCGGTGATGGTTTGAGCCCCATTGACGAAGTCACCAAACTGAGCTTCCCACAACGTAAGAGCATCGGGTCGCTCAACTGAGTATCCGTATTCAAACCCCAGCGCCGCGAATTCGCTCAGGGGTGAGTCAAAAATTTCAAGTTAGCCTTGTGAGGTGCTCAAATGCTCTAAGGGAGTCCACTCTTTGCCCGTGAGCCGGTCGTGGAAGGTCGCATGTCTTTGCACGAAGGTGCCCCGCCGTGAATCCTGGCCGGCCATGCGCACCGGCACTCCTTCTTGCAACAAGGTTCCGAATGCCAGGATTTCTGCAAAACCCCAATCGATCCCCTCACCAGTGGCCATCGCGGCGCGCTTTTCCAGCAGTTTTGCAAGTTTGGGGTGAACGGTGAATTCCGGAGGTGGGCGTAGGTGAGCGCGACCAATCCGATCGAGTAAGGACACATCGACAGCGCTCTTCCATCCGACCATGACCCCGGCGTCTTCTGTTTGAGACTTGGGGAGTTCAAGACCAGCAACGTCTTCTCCGGGGGAGTCAGAGACGTACCCTTCACGCGTCTCCGCAAATACTCTCTCCAGTTGCGCGAGGTAATCCTGAGACATGGTTTCAGCCTCAGTCTCAGTGATGCTTCCGCGACGAATGAGTGACTCGGTAAACAGGTGTCGCACAGACCTTTTTGTTTCGATCGTGTCGTACATGCGGGGCTGGGTCATCGAAGGGTCATCACCTTCGTTGTGGCCACGGCGGCGGTAGCAGACCATGTCGATAATGACGTCATGACCAAAGCGTTGACGATAGTCAAAAGCAAGCCGTGCGGCCCGGACACAAGCTTCAGGGTCGTCACCGTTGACGTGCAGGATCGGAATTTCATATCCCTTGGCGATGTCAGTGCAGTATCGAGTAGACCGTGATGCTTCAGGTCCCGTAGTGAATCCCACCTGGTTATTGATGATGACGTGAATGGTGCCGCCGGTGCGATAGCCGTCGAGTTTCCCCAGGTTAAGTGTTTCCATAACGACGCCTTGACCGGAAAATGCCGCATCACCATGGATAAGCACGGGTAAGACGGGAGCCGCAGGTGTCCCCGGGGAGTCAAAGCCGCCGTGTTCGTCGATTTTGGCGCGAGCGATCCCTTGTAGTACGGGGTTGACGGCCTCCAGATGCGAAGGGTTCGCAGCGAGGTATACCTGTGTTGTTTTTCCTGACTCTGATGTAAATGTGCCGTCAGTGCCAAGGTGGTACTTCACGTCACCGCTACCTTGAACTGAACGTTGATCCGTCGAGCCCTCGAATTCCTTAAAGATTTGGGAATACGACTTGCCAGCAAGATTGGCCAGAACATTCAGTCGACCTCGATGAGCCATCCCGATGCACACCTCGAGAGTGCCTTCTTCTGCTGCGCGGGACAGTGCTGCATCCAGCAGGGGGATCAAACTTTCCCCACCTTCGAGTGAGAATCTTTTTTGACCTACGTATTTAGTCTGCAGAAAAGCTTCGAAAGCTTCCGCAGCGTTTAAACGACGCAGGATGCGGAGGTGTTCTTCCCGCGTGGGTTTCACATAGTCGGTTTCGAGGCGTTCTTGGAACCATGAACGCTTGGAACGGTCGGAGATGTGCATGTATTCGACACCCATAGTGCGGCAGTACGCGTTGCGCAACAGCCCAAGTACTTCTCGCATTTTGGCCTGGGGAACACCGCCAAATCCACCAGTGGGGTACACCCGATCGAGATCCCACAGCGTGAGTCCGTGCGTGGCGATGTCTAAGTCTGCATGGCGCCGGGGCCTCGAACTCAGAGGGTTCACGTCCGCCATGAGGTGTCCGCGCGAGCGGTAGGAGTGAATCATTTCTGCGATCAATGCAGGCTTAGTGGCCTCTGCATGTGTGGTGGTCGTGCTGTCTTGAACCCAGCGCACTGGTTCGTATGGAACTGCGAGAGAACGGAAAACACGGTCAAAAAATCCGTCTTGACCCAACAATTTTTTGTGTACCAGTGCGAGGAACTCTCCCGATTGGGCTCCCTGAATAACGCGATGGTCGTAGGTAGAGGTGAGGGTCATGACTTTTGACACGCCCAGTTGCGCCAACGTCTCCAGTGACGCTCCTTGATATCCAGCGGGGTAATCCATAGCCCCCACCGCGACAATGGCTCCTTGGTTTTGCATCAGTCGCGGAACGGAATGGCCAGTTCCCAAAGTTCCCGGATTTGTCAGAGTGATGGTGGTGTCAGCGAGGTCTTCTGGGACCAGCGTTCCTGCACGGGCCTTCTTGACCATGTCGTCGTACGATTCCCAGAATTGCCGGAAGTCCATCGTGTCTGCTGCTTTGACATTAGGGACGAGAAGTTGACGAGTCCCGTCCGATCGGGGGATGTCTATGGCGATACCGAGATTGACGTGAGGAGGAGAGACTGCGACCGAGGCTCCGTTTTCTTCGGCATAACTCACGTTCATGGCAGGGAATTCTTCGAGTGCTTCGATCACAGCAAAGCTAATGAGGTGCGTGAAGGAGACCTTGCCGCCCCGAGTGCGTTCCAGATGGTTATTAATCACTACTCGGTTATCCATCAACAACTTCGCGGGGACAGAGCGTACTGA